>DAINAD010000001.1:0-27163 GCA_036733605.1 Patescibacteria group bacterium
AATTTCGGTTTGTGGCACAAAAGGGAGAGAAATACTCCCTTTTTTGTTTATACAAATTTAGGAGGTGTTACACCATTCTGATTCCTATACAAACTACTCTTCTCTCCCTCTATTGGTGTAGAAAGCATTGAGAAAAGGTATGTCCCTATTTTCTCTCCAGGATGAAGTAATATATTGAAGAAACCATAATTTTTAATCTCTAATACAGAACTCTCTTCACTAAAAGGTAATCCATCTAAAAACATAGCACTAAGATGTATACTCATACCCATTCTAGCGTATGTACTCCTTCCATCTATCATAGTTAATATATCTCTATCTGTCTTAACTATCTCTTTACTACTACCTAGTACAAAGTCATTAGGTTTAAGTACGTAAGGATTTTGGTTTAAATCATATTTCAAATATTCTATCTCTTTGGGATTTTTACTATCTACTACCTGATACGGTCTAGGAATGAGTAATTCATTACCTAAGTGTAAGCTAATACCTGTACCCTCTATATCTATCTCCCCTATTACCTTTATCTTCCCACTTTGTATATATTCTTTTATTGTTTTATCTGAAAGGAACACTTCTTAGGCAGTAATATTTAATTCTATTTAATATATTACATTATTTCCTTTACTTGAAAAGGGGTGATAGTAATAGTAAGGTATAGATAGTTAAGTTAAGAAACAATATTAATGGAGAATATTTCAAATACAACTACTGTACAAACAGATAAGAGGGATAGAGTAAGTATTAGTAATGTAATATATAGAATAATTATTGTATTCCTACTATTTATCATAATTGGAGCTACATTCTTTATCATAGGGGTAGTTAAAAAACTTTCATATATTCCTGAAGATGTATCTTCTGTACTCTTAGAAACATTAGTATGTAATAATTGTGAAAAAGAAGAAGAGGTTGTAGAAGAGAAATCTGCTTTAAAAAATGAAGGATGGTCCCTTTATGAAAATCCTGAATTAGGTCTAACTGCAGAAATCCCCTCTGAGAGTTTCTTTAACCCAAAATTTTCCCAAAATCCAACAAATAGGTTAGTGTGGAGTATATATTCATATGATTCAAATGATGCTCAATTTGAACCAGACATTTTTTATAACTTTAGTAAAAGAGTAAGGATATCTTTCTTCCCTATTGAAATTCCTTCTGATGCAGGCTGTGGAGGAGGATGTTTAGGTGAGTCTCTTATTACACTAGATTTTTATAAAAACAGTGAGAATTTTACATATAAAGAAATAGAAACAGAATTTGTAAAATATATAACGGAATCTCAAATAGAGATTGGAGATCCTGAGGAATACACTTTAGAAAAGAGTGTTGCTTTTGGTAAGGAAGTTCTAAGTTATGAATATAGTGCAGGTGAGGGGGAATATAAGGGGTCTATTGCTTTGGTAAAAGAAAATATTGTTGTAATTAGTGAATATATTTATTCTACAGGGGATAATTTAGAGATAGTAAAGAAAGTTATTAATAGTATACAATTTATAGAAAGAAATACAGATTATAGTAACATTTTGGTATACTAATTAGCTTTATATTATCTTTATAAAAAGGAATGAAAAGTCTTAAAAAATATATATCCCCTATTCTAACTATATTTGTTCTTATACTCTTTGCTTTTTATCTTTTTAAAAACCCAGAAATTGTTGATAGGTTAGTAAATACCCAACCCCTATACATCCTACTTATTATGCTTCTATACCTATTTATATTCTTTTTAGAAGGTCTATTTATAATTGTAACCTTAAGAATATTTTCAAAGGATATGAATAGATCAGAGGGTATGTATGTTGCTACTCTATCTAGAATAGGTAATTACCTATTACCTATGAGAGCAGGTGCTGTATTTAGAGCTACATATTTAAAAAAGAAATATAATTTTAACTATTCTAATTTCTTAGCAACTCTATACGGATATTACATAGTATTTTTTCTTACAAACGCTATACTAGCTTTTATTGTATTACTATTTAAATCTCTCCTATTTCAACAAACGTATATATCCTTAATACTATTCTTTCTAGCAGTAATAGTAGGAATGGTAGTATTAATATTTCTAAGATTTCCTTTTAAAAAGATATTTAAACAGAGTAATGGAATTATATTCAAAATTATTTCTTTTTTAGATAAGTTTTTAGGAGGATGGGATTTAATAGTAAAAAATAGAAAACTATTCTTACAATTAATACTCTTAGCCTTTGCTAATATATTTGTAAATATATTAGTAATATACTTAGAATTTATATCAATAGAGAAGGTAGGAAATATATTAGATATTATTTTGTATACATGTATATCAGGAGTATCCCTACTAATAAGTATTACACCCGGATCTTTAGGTTTAAGAGAGGCTGTTCTTTTAGTAACATCTAAATCATTAGGATTATCAGAGCTAGAAGTTATGGCCTTAGCATTTTTAGATAGAGGTATTATGTTTGTACTTTTACTTATCTGTTTAATAGGTATATCAATATTTTTTAAGAAATTTAATTTAAAGAAATTATTCTTTGGAAAGAGAGAGAATATATAAAATAGCGAAATACACACTCTTTATTCTATTTGGAATTACCATTCTTTTTTTTGCATTTAGATTAAGAATGGGTCTATCTCCTGACTCTTCATACCATATTGAAGTATCAAGAGCATACTCAACTACTTGGGGTATACCAGAAAACACGCCAGATACATACCAATGGAGAGATATTACACGTATTCCATACTTATACTTTTGGATTAATGCAAGACTCTTAAACCTAAATGATGGAAATATTAATGAGGTTATACTTCTAAGATTAGTAAATGTAATATATTCACTTGGTACTGTTTTTGTTACATATCTACTCTCTAAGGAAGTATTAAAAGGTAAGTGGGTTAGATTAATGCCTGTTTTTCTTTTAACAAACACATTAATGTTTCTATTTCTTTCATCTTCAATTAATTATGATAACTTAGGGAATCTTTTTTCAGTATTAGGTATATATTTCTTTGTTAAGTTTGTTAAGAGTAAACTCTCTATTGCATATTTACTCTTAATGTTAATTGCTGTCTCTTTAGGTTCATTTACAAAATATACAGTACTTCCACTAGCCTTTATTTTAGTAATACTCTCTTTTGTACATATATTTTTAGAAAGAAAAAAGGTAAAAGATATTAAATTTGGAAAAGAGCTTTTTCTTCTATTACCACTCACTATTCTCCTATTTTTTAATATACAGATATATGGTGTAAACCTAATTAAATATGGAGGATTAGAACCTAAGTGTGAGCAAATACTTACTCATGAACAGTGTTTAAGTAATGGAGTTTATTACAGGGATATGGTGACGATGCCTGCTATAGAGGTTAATGGTATAGCTCATATTATTCAAATGATTACTGATGGAGAGAGAGTAAACCCAGTAATCTATTTTAGATATTGGATATGGAATATTGTAGGTAAGGTATATGGGATTATGGGAGATAACAGTTTACAAACCACAGATACTCTTAAAGTTTTGTACCTCTTCTTCCTTAGCGTAGGAGCAACTCTTACTTTTGTATATTGGAAAAAGTTTAAAAGATTAGATTACTACCTACTCATTACCTTCCTTTTCTATGTATTAGTTCTTTTTCTTGCTCAAAATTACAAAATGTACCTAAAACATAATCATATGTATTTAGCCTTACAAGGTAGATATCTTTTTCCTGTTATATCTATTGGTTATGTTATGTATATTAAGACTCTCTTCTTTATCAAAAAGAAATGGCTCTTTTCTCTCATCTTAATACCTCTCATCCTCCTGTTCATATACGGTTGTATTCCATACTTTTTCTTAAACGTAGAGAGTCATTGGTTTGAGTTGAATTTCTAGATACTAGTAGAAGTAATTTGTATGTTGTAATATGTAGGTATGAAAAAATACAAAGTATTAATAGCAGGAATTGTAATATTAGTAGTATCTCTGTTACTTCTGATAGTTGTATTTAAAGATAGATTACCTTTTAAGGAGAAATTAGTTAAAAATACTCTCGAGGTAGAGAGTATGGTTGATATAACTCAATCAGAAGCATCTGCTTTTGTATTTGCTACACAAGAATCTTCTCAAGATCATAGATTACATATTAATTTCACACCATTTTTGACATTAAATGTTGATGAAGAAAAGATATCTGAATTGTATATTGAAAACTTCAAAGGAGAGAGTGATGCTGGAAATATATTACTTATACACCCTACTTCACTTAGTACTGATACTGTAGGTAGAACATTCCTTTTTACCCAAACATCTGAGCTGATGAAGAGTGAGACAATCACTTCTAAAGGAGAGAGTATTAAGTATGAGGTTGTATCTGAGATTACTAAGTACAATCAGGTATTAAATACCGGTAGTATTACACCATACTTTGGCTTCATACTTAAAGATATTGGCACTGTAAACTATGAGCAAATATTAGAGAGAGATGATGTGTTTGAGGGTTCTAAATATTTAGAATATTCTAAAATAGATATAGCGAAGTTAAATACAGATATACAATTTGATATTAGAATTGTATTTGAAAATGGGAAGGTATATGTAAAGAGATTAAAGGGGACATTAGATGGAGAGAAATTAAAGACAGAGATATCACCTCTAATTACTCTAGAGAAAGTTGAAGAGTAATAGATTGGAGCATACCATACTTAGATTTTAGTTTAAGAATTCTTAATACTTTCTCATCTAGTATTTCCATATCTATATCTCCTTTTTCAAAAGATTGTAATATATACTCATATACTTGATTTTGTTCAACAGTTTCTTTACTGTAAATCAATATATCTATACCAGCAAGTAAGGATTCTTTAGCTATCTTTCTAATATCCCCACTATCTTTAATAGCGTCCATTTCCATATCATCGGAGAGTATTACACCCTCAAAAGAGAGCTCTTCCCTTAATTTCTCTGTTAATATCTCAGTAGAGAGAGTAGATACTTTTGTATCTATATTAGGGAAAAGTATATGCCCTGCCATTAATATATCTACACAATCTCTCTCTATTAAGTATTTAAAAGGATATATATATGAATCCCACTGACTAGGAGTAATATTTACTTTAGGAAGGTAATAGTGAGAGTCAGGAGAGCTATTACTATGTCCAGGGTAATGCTTAGGAACAGGTATTATGTTTACAGAGGTATATCCGTTAATAGCGCTTTCTCCCTTTCTAGCTACATCTCGTTGTGTACCTCTAAAGACTCTCTTGTACATAAAGGAGCTACTATCCGTAATATACTCTACAACAGGGGCAAGATTCATATTAATACCTAAATCCTTTAATATCTTTCCTCTTGCTACGGCTATGTCATACGCTTGTTGTGGTGTATTCATACTCATTTGAGGAGTAGTAAGAGTCGTATTCCATTGTAACCTAGATACTACTCCACCCTCCTGATCTATGGATATGAAAAGAGGAATATTAGAATTAGATTGAATATTTTTTGTTAACTTTTTTAATTGAGTCTCATTTGCAATATTTCTACTTAGAAGTAATACTCCTCCAATATATCTGTTTTGAATCCAATCTTTAGTACTCTTGCTTAATGTTGTACCATTAAAACCAAGCATAAAGAGTTGACCAACCTTCTCTTCTAAGGTCATGTTTTCCAATACAAGCTTTTCTATGGGTATTGGCTCTTTTAATAATGGTGGTACATACTCAATATGGTGAGGTAAACAAAGAGTTGGTATTAATATCCATATGGTACAAAATAGAATTGTTAATATACCTCTCTTAAAATACTTCATTGATATATACTATCATTTATCTTTCCTTTTTAGATATATATAGCTTAGGAATGCAAAAGGAATCATACTTAGAAATATTTTTATAATGGTAAGTAGAATAGTATCCCCATGTTCAATGATTAAGGTAACAATTACTGCCCAGGGAATCATACTAATGATTGTAGAGAGGTAATATCTTTTAAAAGATATTTTAGTTAAACCAAATGCGTATGAAGTAAAATCATTAATGTAAAATGTAGATAGTCTTAGAATAAAGAAGGTTTTGTTATCAATCCTTTGAGCTATCCCCTCTATTCTCTCTACACCTTGCTCACCAATAAATCTTTTTAATACTCTCTTACCATATTTTCTAGCTAGATAAAAATTTGTAATAGAGGATATTAACCATGTTATAACTGCATACAGTACTGCTACTCTACCAAACATAATAAAGCCTGCAATAAATAAAGCAGAGGTACTAAGTGGAGCAAAGATCTGTCCAGCTATTTGTATAAGTATGTAAAGAATAGGAGCTAGTATACCTGCTTTACTAATTATTTGGGAAATCTCTTGAGAGGAATATCTAGTAGAGAAATATATAAGGAGTGTAATTAACAAAAGAGATATTAATGTATATATAACTCTTTTGAATGTAATCTTCATAGATTATTCATTATACAGGAAAAGTATATACAAAAAAAAAGGAAGGAGTCCCAGTAAACAACCTTCCAAACACCAGGAGTATATGTCTTGCAACATATAGGGTTTGGCCTACACAACCGATGATTAGAAATAAATCTACATCAAGCTGTAAGGTGTCAATGTTCGAATCATTAACATATCCTTTAAATCCGCAGAGACAACTAATACAAAGAAATTGGCCTTGTAATAGAGTCCGGTACCAACCTGTTAGGATTTAAAAGTCCTAGTGTTTCTATATTAGTGGGGAGGTCAAATGATGTCAATATTCAAAAGCAAGAATATCTTTATAGGTTTAAAAAAGGCCGTGGCTAGATAGTCAGTTTTGTTGTTAATAAAACCATAATATATATTTCCAGAAAATTACTATAATACATAGCTTTCTGTTGTTTAACTGAGCTGAGATTCATGATAAAGTATAGGTAATAATATTGTCAAGCTACAAATATGATAAATAATTTTTTATATGTATTCCTTTTTATTCTTTTTTTACAAGTAATATTTTTTATCTATGCAGCTATTAATAAAACAGATAAGGTTACAGATCTATCCTACGGTTTAACTTTTCTATTTGCTGTTATATTTTCATACTATCTTCAAATAGATTACTCTACTCCATTTAGAATTATTCTTCTCCTCTTAATATCTGTATGGGCTATTAGACTATCCATATACCTATTTATTAGGATTTTGAAAACAGGTAAAGATAAAAGGTTTGATGGAATAAGGGAAGATTTTAAAAGATTTGCATCCTTTTGGGTATTACAAGCAGTAAGTATATTTGTAATATTACTTCCGACTACATATATTCTACTTAGTGATTTTAATACCTCTCTTAATTTTGTTTCATATATCGGATTAGGGATTTCTCTTTTAGGAATTATTATTGAAACAGTAGCAGATTATCAAAAGTTTGTATTTAAGAGTAAGCAAGAGAATAAAGGGAGATGGATTAGTTCTGGATTATGGAAATACTCTCGTCATCCTAACTATCTTGGTGAGATTATGATGTGGGTAGGTATCTTTATATATGTATCTTTCTATCTAAATGATTTAGCAATTCTAACTATAATATCCCCTATATACATAACATATTTACTTGTAGGAGTAAGTGGAATTCCTACATTAGAAAAAGAATATGAGAAAAGATATGTAGGTAACAGAGAGTATGCTAATTACAAAGAGAAAACAGGTAAACTATTTCCTAAGATATTTTAGAATGGAGAAAGTAGAAATAGATGAATTAGAAAAAGAGATTAACATTATTCATAATGTGGATTTAATAATGCATGACACGGAAACTGATAATCAATTATGTACACAAGAGTATGATCTCTCCTCTATTCATCTTTTGTATGTTAAGTTCCCTTTTTTAGATTACATATCAAAGAAAGGTGAGATACACTCTGATAGGAATCTTAGACAGTTAGCAAATCAAAGACATTGGCAGGGACATTTAAGAAGCTCTTTAGATATGTATTGGGGTAGTATTAGAAAGGATTATCCATATTACAGAAAAATTAGTAATCCAGAAGGACAGGGTGTAAATGTAGAAGATACATTAAAACAGTATGATATACAGATGGATTGGTGTAAAAAGGATGAGCAAGAGAATATTGTAGAAGTACCAGAGTATATGTACTATGTATATTTAATTGGAAAAAGTAATAATGGAGTTGGAATATCAAACGAAGGAGAAGATATTAGGAGCGATATCTAGTAGCCCACAAGAAGATGAGCATTTTATGAATTTCCTCTATGAAAGAGCATCAAGGGTAGAGGAAGAGATGCCTGATATGAATATGAAAGTTAGTAATGCTTCAAGGGAAATCTTGCGTATGGATCATTATCCAGGAGGTGAAGATTTTAAGGCATATATTTGTCCTGTTAAAGTAATGAGGGGTAAGAACCGTGATCACCCTATTTTACTTACTTACTGTACCTCTACTAGGCTTAATATGATGTTATATTGGCCAATGGATATGGTACGTTTAACAAATGATGAGAGATGTACAATATGGAATAACTTTGTTAAAGATGATGAGTTCTTTTATCAAACAGGACAGTATTAATATTTAAACCTATTATCATTGAAATAGGTAATCTTTTCTAATGTAATATCTAAACATTTGATATCAAAGTTTTCACTACTCTTTCTTCCTTCGTATACTCTATGTAAATATTCTCCTTCAATTTGTTGTCTACTTTCTAAAGGTAATGATTTCCATAGTTTAATTATACTTAATCCCCTATACGCAAGCTCTAAGAGAGAATCAATATCAACGTTCTCATCTCCAGAAAATAGTATTGCCTTATTTACTAACTCTATATGTGCTTTACTGTTTGTAAGCTCATTGTTGTAGGAAATACATGGGTTTATAGATTTCTCATAGGTACTTTTTTCTAGGGAGACAGTAATGGTTCTAAGTAAAAGAGATTGATCTTCACTGTATTGGGATATACTGTATTTATCTCCATTGTCATCCTCTATAACAGTTATATCAGGATACTCTTTCAAGATTTCTATAACCTTATTCTCTTCTTCTTTAATATTTTCAATCATAGATGGAGATTATATATTTATCTATTAAAAAAGGCTAGTACCTTTCTCTATGTTAAAGCTTTGATATATCTGTACAGAGCTCCAATTTCAGTTGATTTCTCTGTTAATCCTGGTCTTCTATTTACTTCTAATACATAATGTTTATCTGTTTTATTATCTGTAACTATATCTACACCAGCCCAGTTTAATTTGAGTGCCTTAGAGGCCTCTACAGCTATCTTAATGACATCTTTTGGAGTATTACCTATACTTATGAAATCCTCTGTAGCTCCAAGTGCTACATTATTTCTATACTTATCCCCTACTCTTGTTCTTTTACATACAGATGAGGCTTTATGATTCGCTACTACTACTCTGTAATCAAAATCATTTGAAATATATTCCTGAAATATATATCTATTATATCTCCCATTCTCTTTTACAGTCCTTTCAATATCATCCTTACTATCTATTAAATGAACACGAGAGCCAAGTGAACCAAGTAATGTTTTATATATACATGGTAATCTACATATCTGTTCTATATTTAATATCCTCTTATTATCTATTTTTAAACCATTATGAAAGAATGTATTGGGTACTGAAACACCCTTTGAAGCTAAGAAGAATATATCAGAAAGCTTTGTACTATGTGTACTAGTTTTATTATGTGGTATATGTTGGGATTGTAAATATAGATGGAGTAAGTATGCCATATGAGTAGTATTCCATCCTGATTGAATGAGAATATATTCATATCTTTTTAGATCTTTACCACCTATTTCAATATTAATTTTCCCATCTGTAATTCTAAAAAGGATATCTTTAATAGAGGCAATATCTAAAACAATGTTATCTAGCTTTAACTTTTCTTGTATCTTATTCTTTTCTTCTAAAGTACTATTAATACCTACTGCTAGGACCAAATGTTTCTTCATCTTCTTAATGGTGGGAGATTATACTGTCATTATACCATTTCTAAGGTATTAATACTTAATAAAAGAAAAGGACTCCTTTCGGAGTCCTCTTTAAATCAATTTCTAATGAATTAGAATCTTGGTTTCTGTGGTTTTGCCTCATTTACTGTTAAAGCTTTTCCATCTAATTCCTTACCATTCATTTCAGCCATAGCTTTTTGAGCCTCTTCTGCTGAACTCATAGTAACAAATCCAAAACCCTTAGACTTACCAGTTGATCTGTCCATAATTATGACAGCCTCTACTACTTCCCCATACTCTGCGAATGCATTTTTGAGATCTTCATCGTTTAGGTTCCATGAAATACCACCTACAAATAACTTTGCGTTATCCATATTAAATAAAAATAAAATTAATATGTAAATATTTAAAACGAATAAAAATCTTTCTGAGGGAATTTAGACTGTTTTTAAATCTACAGTTACCATTGTACACTAAAATCTACCATTATACTAATTTAATTATCTCCCTTCTGACACTCACCTCTAAAGAATGCCCACTCTTCACATTTACTACCATCATCGAATACACAGTAGCCTGTACTATCCTCTAATACCAAGGTTCCACCCTTCTCAACACAATTAGTAGAGGCAGGATTTGCTATACCAGTATTTGTATTCTCATTCTCTGTACTTGTTTCAATTGGTTTAGCTTCTTCGTCTGTTAAAGTATATATGAGGTAACCACCTCCGATTAAGAGGAAAAGAGCTAAAGATATGTATAATATCTTTTTCATAATATTATATAAAATAAATTTATTTCTTTTATCCAACTCACTGAGGAGTTTAGATTCTAAATCTTTTTTAAAGTTGTTATTTATTTCTGTTTTATCCATTATTATTGTTTTTGCTATATCATACCTTCTCATTTATTATCTCCCTTAATTTATTAAGTGCCCTATTTTGTATAGTTGTTACATTAGTAATAGACATATTTAATTCTTTTGCTACATCTTTAATACTTTTAGATTCAAAAAATCTCTTCTGTATTACTTCCATATATTTTGTAGAAAGAGAAGGGAAAGCATGACATATCTTTTTAGAGAGTTTCTCCCTTTCAGGGTATGTCTCAGACTCTTGCTCTATTTCAATATCTTCATCTAAGGAGAAGCTAATATATGATTTTTCTTTACTCCATCTTTGTCGTAATTTGTTTAGAGCTATTCCGAAAAGGAAGGTGGAGAATTTAGATTTAGAGGAATCGTACTTAAAGATTAGATCTAGTAGTAAGAAATATGTATCACTAACTATCTCCTCTGTTACCTCCCTATTATTTGTCTTAGAAAGAACAAATCTATATAGATCATCAAAGGTTAATCTATATATTAATGCAAAATCTTCTTTCCTTTTTTCTTTAATATACCTATTAACGAGCTGTTCCATTCTTAACATATATTCGAATTACAATCGTTATATATATATCAAATTATGTCACAAATTTAAGAAAATAGTAGAGATATACCTTTGTTAAAGGAAATATATAAAGGGGAAAGATATTGGGGAATGTATTATAAAAAGCGAAAAAGGAAGCGATACTAAATAAATAGTTGAAATTGGTTAGATTTCCGCTTCCAGTTTCTGCTAACCACCACCGCAGTGATTAGGTATGATGATATTAGCATTGGGTATATTACTTGTCAAGGATTTTTAAAGAAAATTGTTATAGGCTCTGCCTAGGGATTAGCCCCTTTTAGACTTCATATCTATTCTCTCTTGTACAATCTTTTGAAGAAGAGATATAAATATTGCAATAGTAAGAGGAGCTAAGGTAAATATTAATCCAATAGCTGCTACTCCTGGAGCATCCTCTGCTTGTGCTAAGGAAAAGAAGAAAGGAAGATGAAGGAAGTACAATATACTAAATATTACTCCACTATATTTTATATATTTCAATGCCTTTATAGATTGCTTTGAGAAAGCATTACCCTTTTCAGTATTTATTAAGAGCTTAAAGGTATTATATAGGGCAATGAAGAATGGTATTGTTGATATATACATAGTAAGAAGGAAGGGAAGAAGTTCCCCTACTTTACTGATATCTGTTTCATCTGGTATTACGATTAGGAAGAAAGAGAGTACTGCTAATCCTAAGAGTATTGTAGCTGATTTTAAAAAGAGTATTTCTAATTTCATAGTATGTATATTATATCAATAAATTAATATGAATAAAGATTTGGATTAATTTAACATTTTTTAGCTTAGGGAATATAATATTAATATGTCTATTTATAATCCAATTACAGACAAAAAAGAGTTATTAAAACTTTCTGGTATAGATCTTGAGAAAGATAGTGAGAAAGTGATTATATATAAGTTTGGATTGTTAATGGGTAAGTGGAATATTATAGAGATATCTTTATTAGCAGATTATATCTATTACAATCTATATCTTATTGATGAATCTATTAAGAGAAAATTTAGTTCAGACTTAGAAGGTTTTCTTGATTCTATTTCAGATTGGGATTTTTACAATGGAAGGGGTGAGAGATGGTCATATGATAAGGAAGAATTTGCAGAAAATTTAGAAAAAATATTTGGTGAGTATCGGTATAGAAGGAATAAGTAGTTAGATTTTATCTAGAATAAAATTGAAAGTTTAAGTTTGTCACTATAGTCCTAATTTGTTTCTTCCTTGATTTCAAGTATTACACCATTATCTGTTGAGTGATATCTAAGAGATATATAACAGTTTTCTTTTTGTAGATCCCAGAAGCTTGTATTTACAATGGTTTTTTCTGAAATTACAGACCATCCATTAGTTTTAAGATTACCAACATATTCTAATATACTTTCACTGGTTGCTTCATTGAAATAATAGGACCAGGTTGTGTCTGTGCTTGTGTGACTGACAATTTCCCCATCTGCATATATTGGAGCACATGATGGTGTCTCATCTTCTATTTGAGAATCCTCAGAGTTGGTATTTAACGTATCTTCCTCTTCAATTTGTACATTTTCTGTAGTGGTTTCGTTAGAAGTATTGTCTTTTTTAGTTTTGAAAACAAATAGGATAATCAGTAAAACAATAATGAGAATGATAAAGAAGATTATGAATAAGATAACTTTTCTTTTCTTGGTTTTTTCTTTTTTGCCATCATTAGTAACCTCTTTAAAAGTATCTTTATTTTCTGTTTGCATCATTTCCAATTTAGAATTTATATCATATTAATTTTATCATAAATTGAAATTGATATTTATACTATTGAATACAAAAGCTTTATGTAGAAATGAAAAGTCCGTTTAATGTGATATACGAATTGAACAAAACACAAGAATGGGGTCAATGGTGGGAGGAATTTAGAAATATTAATTTACTTTTGATATAATTTGGAAACAATATTATTGATACTATTATGAAAGATTCATATTCAGAGATATTTGGAAACAAAAAAAGGATATTAGTATTATTTGCTCATCCAGATGATGCAGAGATTATATTTGGAGGTACTATTGCTAGATTAATTAAAGATGGGAAAGAAGTTAGAACAGTAGTCGCAACAAATGGAGATAAGGGTATGCATGAGGGTAATTATACTAATAATGAATTTAGAGATATCCGTTTAGAATCTCAAAGAAAGGCAGGTATTAAACTGGGATTAAAAGATGATGAGATATTTAATCTTGATATACCAGATGGAGAATTTGAAGCATCAATAGAGAATATTGAAAAGATAGTATTTCATTTAAGAGAATTCCAACCAGAGATTGTTGTTACCCATAATCCATTCGAAATGATAAATGATTTTTCTGAGGAAGTAAGTTGGATAAATCATAGGGATCATAGGAAGTTAGCAGAGGCAGTATTTGATGCTACTTATCCGTATAGTAGAGATAATGGTTTCTTTCCAGAGCAAATTAAGAAAGGATTAAAGCCATGTTATGTATCTGAGTTTCTAATGTCAGATTCATATATGAGAAACAATCCTATTGGGTTTGAAGTATCAGATTTTCTTAAAGAAAAAAGAGAGGCTCTTATGGAACATACAGCAGGTGGTGTTTTATCCCAAGAAGAAGTAGATGGTTTGATGGAAGAGATACAAAAGGATAATGGTAATTTTGAAGTACTTGGTTATAGAAGAATAGAATAATTATTTAATCTGGTATGGAGTAGATGGTGGGAGAAGTTTAGGAACCTCCTGTATGAGCTTACTCATATTGATATTGAAATGTTTGCATACGAAGAATAACCCTAGGCGCGTCAATTGAAAAAAATATTAACGCACCTAGTGTGCAAAACGGTTATTTTTATTTCTGTATTCTTTTATTGTACATTTCGAGAGCCTCTTTTATATAAGGGTATTCTAATTGTGTTAGAAATTCTTTAAAAAATTTGAAAACAATTTCTCTTACGAAGTCCTTATCAGCAATTTGCTTACCGAAGATTTCATAGCTAAGTAGGTGGAATTCTACCGCTAGAGTTCCAGGCCAGAGATCATCAGCAAGAAAATATTTTTTTTGCCAAGGATATCTTTTGGATAAGATTCTTCTTTTTTCAATCCCTTTTATGAAAAGCTCACCAACTTTTGCCTTTTTGAAAATCTTATAGACAGCAGCATTCACAACTTCTATTCTTACTTCCTTCATCTTTTCCTCCAATTTCATTAGTTCTAGATTTAATATCGACAATAAATGTACATTGAAATACACTTGTTGCCGATATCAAAGTTGAATTGAAAGAATTTATAAATAACCGTTTTGTAAATGAGCAATTGTTAACCATTAAGTTGATTAAACGCTCATATTTTATCACTTTTCTCGGAGAGGCTCAATGCTATGGGATATGGGGTGGCTAATGGGACTTGAACCCACAACCCTCGGTTCCACAAACCGATGCTCTAACCAATTGAGCTATAGCCACCATAACAGTAGATATTATACCCTACTTTAAGAAAAAGAATAAATAGGAATTAAAAAGAAGTAGAACGCTTAGGTATCTCCTCATATGAGACCTCAGTATACATAACCTCTTCTTTATCAATATTGTATGCAGATCTAGCACTACTTGGTGTAATTTCCCCATATTTTGCTTTAGAAGAAAATTGACAACTCATCTCTATTGCTCTTTCTTTCTCTTTTGTTTCAAAAATATGTAAATAGTTAGGCTTTATTGTATACATTCTAGAAGTTAAATGAGCCTCTTCAGCTATCCTTTCTCTAATAGACATAAGGAGATTAAATATTATCTCATCAAATTCAATACCCTCTTTCTCATATTTCTTTAAAAGAGGAATATATACCTCCTGAAATTGAGCTGTTGTTTCTACTAAAGGTCTTGATTGTAATTCAATATTATTAAACATTTTTATGATTTTTAACTAAGAGGTAGGATTATACAGTATTAAACCTCTTTTCAAAAGAAGAAGATTTTAAAATATTTGAAACCTCTTTCTTTGATATATTGCCATCTATCCATATATGTGGAGGTATATCTAAATGATTAGTAAGATACTCTCTAATCTCCCCTATCTTAATTCTCTTTGCTTGTTTAACTGCTTTGTTATAATTAAAAATCTCACCATTCTCGATTACAGTAGTAGCAATTCCCTCTGCTAATGTATCATCATATACAGCTGTTTTAGGATATATGTATGTACTAAGTGCATCTTCAAACCACTCCTTACCTTTTTTAGTTTTTAAGAATTTAAAAGATTCCTCATACAGTACTTGATAGAATTCTTGAATAGTGAGACCAATCTTCTCTTTCTCAGTAGTAAATTTATAGCCGTAGAGTATATATTCAAAAGAGTTATTCCAATTTCTAAATGGAGCAAAGCTGTATATTAAACTCTTTTTTTCCCTTAATATTTCAAAAGATAACCAATCTAGAAGTTTAGCAAAAAGATATTCTTTTAATCTAAGATTGTAATCTATTTTAGGAATATCTTTTTTAAAATATATAAAGGCAATAGATACACCATTCTCTCTTCTATCTGTAAAACTACCTACTCTATACCTATTTTCTAATTTAATATCCCTATCCTTTTTTACCTCGATTTTAGGTAATTTCTCTGATATTTCTTCAAGAATTTTTTCCGTTTCTTTATCTATCTCACCATTAGATTGAATAGATAAGACTGTATTGTTAAATGTAATTTTTGATTTGTAATATGTTTCTAAGTTATCGATAGAAATATTTTTTATATCTTCTACCTCTCCTAGTACATCTCCTGTAAATTCATCTTGTATACCTTTAAAAAGAAAATCTAAACTCATTAGGTAGTTATCATTCTCTTTTTTTAATTTCCTACTCTTTTCAGCAAGTATAATGCCTCTCTCTTTTTCTAATTGGCTATTAAACTTCTTTTTAGGAAACTGATATATACTACCTAATCTTTCTAAAATTCTCTTTTTACCATCTTGATGTCCATTGCCGGTAAATACAATATATTTCCTATTTGTAAAAGCATTAATAAAGATAGTGGGTCTATCTATTCCTCCCTGTTCAAACCTATTTATCTCATCTTTTGTTTTAAATGTAGCATTAGGATTAAGTAACATATGTTCTAAGTAATGTGCTGTACCATTTGGTACATTCTCTTCTTTCTCATATGCACTTCCTGCTTTGTGTATTAAGGCAAAATCAAAATTAACTGTAGCTGGGTTATCTAAATGTACAACCTTCATACCATTTCTAAGCTGGTATGTATTGTATGTAATATTGTTGTATTTATTTTTGAATTGCGATATTAATTTCATATATACTTAATATATTTTAATCCCCCTATTATATATGAATATTGATAAAAAGGTAGTTAAAGATTTAGAAAAGTGTATTGATATACAAAAGAAAGAGATATTTCCTAGATTCTTTAAAACAGGAAAAGGAGAGTATGGGGAGGGTGATATATTTTGGGGTATTACAGTACCCAATATTAGGAATATATCTAAGAGATATTACAAAGAGATATCATTAGATGAAGTAAAAGAACTAATACAATCTCCTATACATGAGATTAGATTAACGGGATATTTAATTCTCACTTACAAGTATGAGAAGGCATCTATACAAGGTAAAAAAGAGATTGTTTCCTTCTATTTAAAGAATCTAAAAGGTATTAATAACTGGGATATTGTAGATCTTAGCTGTTACAAGATATTGGGTATGGGTATTGTAGAAAATATTTTAGAAAAAGATATCCTCTATACCTTAGTAAAAAGTAAAAATATGTGGGAAAGAAGAATATCAATAGTAAGTACATATGTATTAATTAAAAGGGATATGTATGAGGATACGTTAAAGATATCTAAGATATTACTAGAAGATACTTCTGATTTAATACAAAAAGCAGTAGGATGGATGTTAAGAGAGGTTGGGAAAAGGGATATTGATGTATTAAGAGAGTTTTTGGATATTAATATGAAATATATGGGAAGAATTACATTAAGGTATGCTATTGAAAAGATGGATGAGAAGGAGAGAAAGAGGTACTTAATATGTTCTAAATGATAGTACATTATACATTATCTTAGGGGTGTTCACAATATTGAAACATATGCTGTTTTGTTGATAGAATATGAAATTTAAATTGCCTTATATCAATATATGTCTAAGAAAAAGAAGAAGAAAGATACATTGACTCTTAAGGAGTCTTTTAAGGTTTCTCTTTGGGCTTTAAGTATAAATTGGAGGATGTCCAAATTTGTTACCATCACAACTTTTGTAACAACTACTTACAGAAGTTTAAGAGGGTTAATTAATACATACATTTTAGCCAGAATCATTGATTCTCTTATTCACCTTATTGAGGTAGGTGATAGGAGTTTAGAGAAAATAATTCCTCTACTTCTTTTAATGGGATCGGTAGAGTTAGTAAATATAATTGCTACTAATTTAGATATGTATGCTAATAGATATAAGAGAAGAATTTCTCAATCATATCTAATGCAGTTACAGTATGAAAAAATAAATAATCTAGGTGTACAAACAAATCAATTACCTTCCGTTTCAAATAAAAGAAAAATTGCTAGTGACTGGATTTGGGGGATTACAGATATTAATCAGAATATTGTAAGAATGTTTGCTTCTATAGTACAAAGCATTACTGCTGGAATAATTGTATTTTCCTTTTCATCTTGGGTAGGTGCTGTAGTTATCTTCGTAGCCTTTATTTCATATTTCCAAAGTAGATACTATTTTAGGAAAGACTTTAGATGGCAAACTTGTGATAAAAATACCCAAGAAAGAAGAAAAACTTGGAATATGTCTAATATCCTATCTGAGCCTGAGAGTATGGAGGAGGTGTCTTTGGTTGGTGCTTTTAAGTTTTTGGATGGTAAAATTAAAAATTTCTTTGACTATTTTAATTTGGGATATATCAAAATTATTAAAGCAAACAGTGTCTCCTCATTCTTGGTAGACTTATTGAATCTCTTTGCAGTATTAGGTGGTTCTGTACAGGTCTTTTTAATGGCTTTTAATAGAGAGATTACTATTGGTGAGACGACCTTTTATATAGGTTCTATTAATAACTTTTACGGTGGTATTAGTTGGCTTTCTTCAGAGATAGTACTTTTTTCAGATTTAGCATTAAAGAGTAAGGAGGTATATGAATTCTTTAATTTAAGTCCTGTTGTAGATGATGGTCATATTAAATTAGATAGGTTAATAGCTCCACCTAAAATAGAGATAAAGAATATCTCTTTTCACTACCCTAATAACAAGAGAAATATATTTGAAAATTTCTCTTTGAAAATAGATAGTAATGAGAAAATCGCTATTGTAGGAGAAAATGGTGCAGGTAAGTCTACTCTAGTTAAACTTCTTTGTCGTATATATGATCCTCAAAAGGGAGAGATACTTATTAATGGTCTTAATCTTAAAGATCTCTCTTTAAATGATTGGTATAAGAATGTAGGTGTACTATTCCAAGATTTTAATTTTTATAGTAGTTTAACTGTTGAGGAAAATATATATATAGGGAAATCTGTTAAGAGTAAAGATAAAAACAGATTAATTGAGGCTTCTAAGAATGCTGATGCTCATGATTTTATAAAAAAATATAAAAGAGGATATCAAACAGTAATGAGTGAGAAGTATAAAGGAGGTATTAAGCCAAGCAAAGGTCAACAACAAAAGATTGCTATCGCAAGGTTTTTCTATAGAGACGCTCCATTTGCAATATTTGATGAGCCTACATCCGCTATAGATGCCGATGCTGAGTATAGAATATTTAATAGGATATACAATTTCTTTGATAACAAAACTGTTATGATTATCTCTCATAGATTCTCTACTGTAAGAAATGCAGATAGAATAATAGTAGTTAAGGATGGAAAGATTATTGAAGAGGGTACACATAAACAGCTAATAGAGAATGATAAGGTGTATGCTGATAACTTTAGAAAGCAAGCTCAGGGATATAACTAATAAAAAAGGGGGATGTAATATCCCCCTTTCTCTTAATCAGATAAATATGCTATCTACCTGTTTGACTAGCAGTACCAGTAGGGTCATCAGTCCCAGTATCCTCATCACTGTTACTCTCTCTATCCTTAATTCCATCTCCTGAATCTCCTGTATCATCATTTTGCTCCTGATTACCTGCTCCATCATCTGTAGCTTCTACACCTAAGCTCTCTAAGGTTACTACTGCGTCTTCAAAACCCTTCTTAGCAGCATCGCCAGAGACATTTACATATTTAGTCTGTACTTCTGTCATCTTCTGTACCTGTGTTTGTACTAAGTTCATATGTCTACTTACTATTTCAGCTTTCTTAGCCTCATCATACTTACTATCATCACTCATTAATTTAATAATTCTCTCCTGAGCTCTATCTGTCTGCTTAGTAAGCTCTTGTAGTGCTTCATCCACTATCTCTTCATCTACTCCATCTTCTACAATCTGTTCTACTTCATCTACTCTCTCTTGTAGAATTTCCTCCTCAAATTCAGCTAATGCTAAATCATCTGTAGTTAATGCTCTCTGTACATCCTCTGCTACTAGATCTATAGCGTACATAGCGTCACCTGGTACAGATGCATCAGCTGCAGTTGCTAATACATATCCACCACCTCCTAAAAAAAGAATTACTACTAGTGCTACACTTAGTAATTTTTTCATTAAATATATAAATATAAAAATTAGTTATTTATTCATAGTAATGTAAAGTAACATCTTTTTCAAGTAGAAGGAATAGTATATACTTAATATTAATAAAACTTTATATTATCCTTTTACTGCTCAATGAAAATTATTATTACTCTCCTATTTTCATTTTTTTTCATATTCCAAATTACATATGCATACAGTATTACTGATGTAAGTGAACATGATAGTAGAAAAGATTGTTGGGTTATATTTGAAGAAAGTGTATATGACATATCTCCATATATTGCACAACACGATGAATATCTAGATATTACAGATTGGTGTGGAAGGGATATAACAGAGGATTTTAAAGATAAGGGGGGATTAGATATAGATCATAAAGGTAGTAGCTATTCATTATTAGAGACACTCTATATTGGTAAGGTAACAGAGGAAAAGAGTGACTTAGTACCAGATTCATTAAAGTATGATGATACAGTTACCCAAGATATTAAGGAAGAGATAAACAATTCTACTCCCTACAATATATTTATTCCCCTACTCCTTTCTTTCTCCTTATATTGGATTCCATATCTACTTTGTATTAAGAAATGTAAGAGATTCTCATTGGTTAAATTTAACGCGTTTTGGAACAGTATACTCTTTCTACTTCTCTTTATCCCAGGTATTCTCTTTGGAATATTTATGATACTTAGGTATAAATTGGCATCTCTTTGGAACATTGATTTTAACTTTATGTATTGGCATGTAGAGCTCTCCTTAGTAATGGGTCTTTTAGCTTTAAATCACTTCATACAAAGGATTAAGATATATTTTTCTCAACTTAGAAAGTAATATACTTAGATATTCAAATATTCCTAATGCTAGGGTATAATATGCTATGGGTATAGAACAATTAGAAAATAGAGAAAACATAGCTTTTTCGCAAGAGAAAATAGAACAATCTGAATTAGCTGTACATGAGTATGTAAGTAGAAAAGGAAAAGATATTGATTTGGTAGTTCTAACAAGCAAAGTAGATACAGATATGATAAATATCCTAGGCTTAATGTTAGAAAATATCGCCCAAGAAAATGTTACTGAAGATACTTCCGATATAGAGTTAGACACCTTTAATGAATCCTTTTATAGACAGGGTATTTTTGAATGGAATCCTAGATTAAGAAATATCCTAGAGGTTACTTTTGTTAAAAAGGTATTAGAAAATCTCCGATATACTAATCATAATGTTACTGAGGAATTAATTAAAGATCTCTATTTACAAAAATATCCAGAAGACATATCTTTCATATGGCTATCTTCATTTAGAGAGAAATTAAGAGATAAATAGTTTGATATTTTACTGTAGATTAAATATACTAAAATATTAAATTATAAGTAAGATATTCATATGTCTTGGGCATTAGCATTACCATTAATCATTATAGGTGTAATAGCTCTCTTTTTAGTTACTCTCTATAACTCACTTGTTAAATTAAAGATGACTGTAACAGAGGCTAGCTCTGATATAGAGACTTTTCTAAAACAGAGATATGACATGATTCCTAATCTTGTAGAGATAGTTAAAGGATATGCAAAGCATGAGAAAGCAATATTTGAGAATGTAGCGGAATTAAGAAGTAAAGCTATGAGTGCTGGATCTTTAACAGACCAGATGGCTTTAGAAGGAGAATTAGCAAAGGGAATTTCTAAAATATTTGCAATTGCAGAAGCATATCCTGAGCTTAAAGCGAATGAGAACTTTCTAAACCTTCAGGGTAATCTTAAAGATTTAGAGAATGATATACAGAAATCTAGAAGATTTTACAATGGAACAGTTAGAGACTTTAATACAAAGATTGTAGTATTTCCTAATAACTTAGTTGCAGGAATGTTAGGTTTTAAAGAGTTCCCATTCTTTGAAGCAGAGGAAGAAGAGAAAAAGAATGTAGAGATTAAGTTCTAATTCTTTTTGGATGAAGAAACTTAATATACTATTAATACTAATTGGGATATTACTTTCTGTTACTCCAATATATGCTCAGGAGCAGGAAAAGATATTAAAGTTTGAGAGTAATATTACTGTTAATACAGATACCTCAATTGATATTGTAGAAAACATTACCTTTAACCCCTCCTCCACTATTCCTAGGCATGGATTAGAATGGACATTACCATATGTTTATAAAGTCTCAGCATTTAAAAGACCAACAGAGATTAAGATTAATGAGGTTACATATTACCCTGTATCTAAACCTTCTTTAAAGGTATTTAATAAATACTCTAGAAGTGATGAAAATGGTTGGATTACATTAAGAATTGGAGATCCAGATACATATATATCAGAGTCATATGTATATATCATTGAATATACACTTAAATATACAGCTATCTCATACTTTGATGAACATGAAGAGATATATTTAAATATCATTGGACCAGGATGGGGTATACCAATTGAGAATGCTAAAGCTACTCTTAAAGCACCTACAGAGATTAAAGAGGTAATCTGTTTTGCTGGACCAGATGACAGTAAATCGCAAAATTGTAATTTAGATGTACAGGGTAGTACCCTTAATGTAAGTCCTAAGAGTACACTTCAACCATATGAAGGATATACTGTCGCTATTAAACAGCCATTAGGAACATTTGAAGATACTACTAAGGAACAAATTATCCTTGTAATACTTAGTAATATTGGAATACTGTTGCCTATTCCTGTTGGTATATTTCTATTTGGGTTCTTAAAAAAGAAATTTAAAAACAAAGATATCACTGTAATACCTCAATATCAACCAGAGAAAGATATGGATTCTTTATCAAGCTCTTTACTAATTAGAAATATACAACAGAGTAAAAATGTATCTGCTGTATTAATAGAGATGGCAATTAAAGGATATTACAAAATTAGAGAGTATGAGAAAAAGAAATATGAGTTTGTTAAAAGTGAAAAAGATTATAAAAGTTTACCTCAACATATTACAACTATATTAGATGGAATATTTGCATATGGAGATGTAGTACCAATTAAAAAGCTTACCAACTTCTATATGGCATCTAATAAGGGTCTATCAGAAGCTAAGAAGTATCTAAAGGAAAATGATTTGATATCAGGTAGTAAAGAAGGATTAAAAGCATTTTTTATAATAGCGAGTCTTTTTGTAATGTTTATACTCTTTAATACCCTCTCTCTCTTTATTTCTAATGTAGTAATTGGTTGGTGGTTTGGATTAGCTATCTCTGTGATATTATTCTTTATCTTTGCTCTTAAGATAGATATCAAAACAGAGAAAGGTAATGAGAAATATGCTCATTTATTAGGTTTAAAGATGTATATTAATACGGCTGAAAAAGAAAGGATTAAATTTCATAATGACCCTAAAAAATATACAGAGGTATTTGAAGCATTACTACCATATGCAATGATATTTGGATTAGAGAAGAAATGGGCTGCACAATTTGAAGACATATATACTACACCACCACAGTGGTATCAAGGAGATTTTACTACCTTTAATACCGCATACTTTGTAAATTCACTAGGTAGTTTTAATTCAAACGTTGGAACAAAGGTATCTCCCCCATCATCTTCATACAGTAGTTCAGGAGGATATAGATCTAGTGGCTGGAGTTCAGGAGGTTCTGGATTTGGAGGTGGAGGAAGCTCAGGAGGAGGTGGTGGTGGCTCTGGTGGTGGAGGTTGGTAATATATATAATACTTAAATATGAGTATATTAGATTTAATATTTGCTTCTAGGATATCTACAACCTCTTTTGAGCAGTTAAGGAAAAAGATTGTAGATTTAAGAAAATCTAATATATATCCCTATCAAGAGAATTTACCCCAAGCTTTGTCATTTCCATATGATTTCTGGAAAGATTTAGTAAAAATATATAGGAGAACAGATAAGGATGGTTTAGAAAGAGCATTCTCAATATTCTGGGCAGATGGTGAGATACTCTTTACTGAAGTAAAAACAGGTACAGATAGAATGGTTAAAAGTGGAGGCTCTATTCAAGTAAAATACTCTCATCATCCTACAAAAAAGGGATATGCTAGAAAAGAATTATACATAGATGAGAAGTTAGAGAAACGGAAGGATGTATATTTTAGAAATGTTCCTAAAAGTTTAGAAGTACAATATCTTTTTAATATACATACACACCCTAAACATGTTAAGGATGATAACTCATATTACAATTTCTTTTCTGCTCAAGATATTAAATCTTTAATATCTTCTAAAGCAATAGTGACTGGATTAGTAACAGACAAGCTATGGTTACTAATTAGAACAAGTAAGACACCAGATAGTGTAGAGAAGTTAGTAGATAGTGAAGTTAACTCTTACTATGTAGAAAATATTCTTAAGATGGGTTTGTATAGGGCAAATTTTAGTAAGAAGGTATATAGATACTCCTTAATAAAAGATAAATAGCTATTTTACTGTAACAGACTTTGCTAAATTCCTAGGTTTATCTATACTATTACCTAACTCTTTTGCAAGATAGTAGGATATTAATTGAAAAGGTATTACATTACTAATAGGTTTTAACTGTTTACTATCTGCTACTGTAATATACTTATCAAAACACTCTTCTTTTTTAAATCTCTTATCCCCTATTCCTATTGTAAACGCTCCTCTAGCTTTAACTTCATATGTAGCTGATATTAAGTCTTTCCAATTTATATCATCTGAGATTATAGATATTACAGGTGTACCTTTCTCTATCAATGCTATTACCCCATGTTTTAATTCTCCTGCAGCAAAACCTTCGAAATGTTTGTATGAGATTTCTTTAATCTTTAAAGCTCCTTCCTGCGCTATATGAAAGTTTTGACCTTTTCCTAAGATAAAGAAATGTAATTTCTTTTTTAATAGCTTAGATATCTCTTCAATATTTTTTAAATTCTTTTTATTAAAGAAAGCATCTAATTGTAAAGAAAGGTATGAGAGCTCCTTTTTTGCGTCTGTATACTCCCCTATTAATGCTTTAGAAAGTAAATATCCAAAAGATATTTGAGATGTAAATACCTTAGTAGAAGCTACACATATCTCACTTCCAGCATTAGACATAAAGAAGGAATTTGAGACTCTAGAGAGTGTAGAACCAGGCATATTTATTACACTTGATATATATACACCTTTACTTTTGAATATTTCAATAGCTTCGAGTGTATCAGCGGTTTCTCCACTTTGTGATATAGCTATTACAGTATCATTCTTACTTAAGATATCTATATATGATTCTATCTCATACGCTTTAATAGAGATTGCTTTAATACCAGATATCTTTCTTAAGTAATATGCTATTTGATCTGCAGAGTATCCAGCAGTACCTGCCCCTATTGTATATACAGTAGATGACTTTTTAATTCTCTCTATCAATGGTTTTAACTCATCCATTGTATACTGTGTAGCTGTAAGTATGGTGTGTTGCTGTTCTACTATCTCTTTAATCATAAAGTGCTCATACTTACCCTTATCTACGTCACTATTTAAAAACTTTTCTCTTTTAACCTTTCTCTCTATCTTTTTCTCATTAGAGATATCATATATACTCCACTTCCCCTCTTTAATCTCAACTAATTCCCCATTGTTAATATCTACAATATCTTTTGTAAATTGATTAAAGGCAAGAGGGTCTGATGCTAGATATATCTTTTTACCATTAATACCCATAACTAGAGGACTACCATTTCTAATTGCAAGTATTTGATTCTGTTTACTATCTAATAGTATTACAGTATTCCTACCTTCTAATTTTTTAAAAGCTTTAATTAAAGATCTTTTTAAATTTTTCTCTTTTGTTAATTCATACTCTACTAACTTAACTATTACCTCTGTATCTACCTCTGTTTTAAATATATATCCTTTTTTCTCTAACATACTTCTTAATTTGGTGTAATTTTCTACAATACCGTTTTGAGCTATTACAAAGCTCATATCTGTAGAGTAATGAGGATGGGCATTAGTAACAGTTACACCTCCATGTGTAGCCCATCTGGTATGTCCTATACCTATACTACTATCTGTTTTACCAAGAAATATTTTCTCTGGAATATGACCAATATCTTTTACACATTTAATCTTTTTACCTTTAATCATACTTATTCCCCAAGAGTCATACCCCCTATACTCTAATCTTTTTAATCCTTGATGAATTACTTTTGAAGCATCACTATCTCCTGTATAGCCAAAAATTCCGCACATAAGTGTATTAATATTAGTTTAACTATATATGGGGAAATGTATTTAGAGATACTCTGTGTATTTGTAATCTCATTTAGGTTTATACATGAACCTGAAGGCATCCGCTGATAACTCGATAACCTTCTCCTCGTAGTCTATTAGACCCAGCCGCTAATATATATATTAATTCCCTCCTCCATTATACATATACATTTAGAAATGTTAATCCCTACCTCTTACTCTGATAATCCAATATATGAGGTTGAGCAAAGAGGTTAGTAGAGAAGCTATATATGTAGTAGCTGCAGCATTAAGCACAGATTTAGCACCAGAGATATTACCCTCCTGTATTAATTTGTACTTTTTAATAAAGGCTAGGCCTCTTTTAGTAGCATCTATTTCAATAGGTAGTGTAACTAATGCGAACAGGGTAGTAGTAGCAAAAAGTATTAATCCAATTTCTGATATTTGTACAATACTAAGTATGAATCCTAAGATTATTAATATATATCCTAACCTACTCCCTATATTTACAATTGGAACTAATCCGTTTCTTAATTTAAAAAGAGGTGAATTACTAAACTTCTGATCTACATGACCAAACTCATGAGCTGTTACAGCTATATCTGCTACTGAAGAGTTTTGAGAGGCTGTAGAGAGGCATACAATGTCTCTAGTAGGGTCGAAATGGTCAGAGAGAGCTACTCCCTTTATTTCAATATCAACTGAGTATCCTTCCCCTTCTTTAATTATTTGCCCTGCTTGTACTCCAGTTATACCTGTACCTGGTAAGACTTTGGAATTCTTAGAGTATGAACCCTTTATCCAAAGTTGTGTCCCTATTGCTAGAATTAAAGCAGGAATAGCGATGAGAATATATAGTGGGTCAAAGTACATAGTGAATATTTATTAAAATTTAATTTTTCTTTTTAGAAAAATCATACAAAGTTACAGCAGTAAGTACCCCTATAAAGGC
>DAINAD010000002.1:0-22543 GCA_036733605.1 Patescibacteria group bacterium
GAGCAACAGGTACAGAGAGCTTTATATGACCCATTCTCTCTCTTCTTACATCCTTGGTTGTTACTTCTACTCCACACTTATCACATACTATCCCCTTATACCTAATCTTTTTATACTTACCACAGTAACATTCATAGTTTTTAGTTGGACCAAATATCTTCTCACAGAAAAGACCATCTGGTTCTGCTCTAAAGGTTCTATAGTTGATAGTCTCAGCTTTAGTTACCTCTCCATATGACCAGTCTAATATCTGTTCTGAAGAAGCAAGTGTTAATTTTAATGCATCAAAATCTTCGAATGCATTTCTTTTATGATTATTCATTCTCTGCTACCTCCTCAGATTTTTTAGAAATTAATTCCATATTTAAACAAAGTGCATTTAACTCTTTTATTAATACCTTAAATGATTCAGGTATATTTACACTCTCAATCTTCTCTCCATGAATTATTGCTTTGTAAGCACTAGACCTTCCCTTGATATCATCTGATTTAATTGTAAGCATCTCTTGTAGTGCATATGGTGCACCGTGTGCTTCTAATGCCCAGACTTCCATTTCTCCAAATCTCTGTCCACCTCTTTGTGCTTTACCACCTAAAGGTTGCTGAGTTACAGCTGTGTATGGACCAGTAGATCTAGCATGTACTTTCTCATCAGCAATATGATGTAGTTTAAGTGAGTACTTAATACCTACTGTTACTTTTCTTGGGAATTTCTTACCTGTTCTTCCATCGTAAAGATCTACCTTCTGTTCAATTTTATACCCCTTACTCTTCATCTCTCTTTCCAACCATTCCTTATTTACTCCTTCAAAGAGTGGGAATGAGAATTTCTCATTTAGAAGTTTTGCATACTGACCAAAGTGTACCTCTTCTGCTTGACCCATATTCATTCTTTTTAGGAATGTAGGTGTAAGAACAATATCAACTGGTTCTCCATCTGCTGTAAAAGGCATATCTTCAACTGGTCTGATAGCGGCTACTGTATTTTTATCTCCGTGTCTTCCAGATATTTTATCTCCATATCCTAACTTTTTAGTATCTGCTACCCATATCTTTACCTCTTCTAATACTCCAGGAGGTAATTTATCTCCTTTTTCTATAGAGAGTCTCTGAGTATGTATTACAATACCTTCTTCACCGTGTGGTAATCTTAATGAGTTATCTCTAACATCACTAGCAGACTCTCCAAAGATTGCTCTTAGGAGTCTTTCCTCTGCAGTTAGCTCTTTCTCTCCTCTTGGTGCAATTACACCAACAAGTATATCTCCTGCTTTAACTTTCATACCTTCTCTAACGATACCTGCCATATCTAATTTCTGAAGTATTCTATCATTTACATGTGGTATATCTGCTGTAATTACCTCAGGACCTAACTCTGTATCTCTTACTTCAACCTTATGTTCTCTAATATGTATGGATGTTAAGAGATCGTCTCTTACAACTCTTTCTGAGATTACAACAGCATCCTCATAGTTATATCCTTCGTAAAACATTAATGCTGCTCTTAAGTTTGTACCAATTGCTAACTCTCCATTTATACATGTAGGACCATCTACTACAACATCTCCCTTTTTAAGTTTCTGACCAACCTGTACTGCAGGTCTTTGAGTAAATGATGTATTATCATTTGTTCTGTAAAAGTTTACTAATTTGTAATCCCTTATTCCATTCTTTTTGTAATTTACTGTTACCTTACCTGCATCAACATACATTACCTCTCCATCGTCTTCAGCAAATATACTCCAATTTGATTGTCTTGCTACTATCTCTTCTACACCAGTACCTACTAAAGGAGCTTGCTGTTTTACTAAAGGAACACCCTGTCTTTGCATATTTGCTCCAGCAAGTGCTCTCATAGCGTCATCATGAGATACGAAAGGAATGAGTGCCATTCCTAATCCTGCTTGCTGATATGTTAAGACATCTACATAGTCTACAAGGTTTACATCTTCTAAAATGAAATCTCCTTTATATCTAACTGGTACTAATGCTTCTAATATATTGTTGTGTTGATCTGTTTTTACAGAAGGGATACTAATATATTTACTCTCTTCATCTAGTGCATCAAAGTAATCTACCTCTTCTGAGATAAAGGGGACTACCTTTATACTCTTTATATCTTTTTTAGCAGATATCTTCTCTGCTAACTCTTTAGTAATTTCTGTTCCCTGTTTAGCTACTCCCTTTATATCTTCATTTAAGATTTTGTTCAAAAGAGATACTTTATTATTCTTAACCTCTTTTAATACTCTTCTATATGGTGATTCTAAAAATCCGTAATCATTTACTCTTGCTAAAATGGATAGCTGTGTTACAACACCAATATTAGCACTCTCTGGACTTGTTACAGGGTCAAACTTTGCATACTGAGAGTTATGTACCTCTCTAATTGAAAATGTTGCCCTATCTTTTACAATACCTCCAGGACCTGCTGCAGTTACTTTTCTCTTGTTTTCTAACTCTGCTAATACATTAGTTTGATCCATGAATGCAGAGAGTTGATTTGCACCAAAGAATGATTGTATGGAAGCAGCTATTGGTTTTGTACCAACTAACATAGATGGTGTAACCTTAGCATCTTGTCCATACAAACTCATCTTATCTTTAATATTTTTCTCTAATCTTCTAATACCTGCTAACAACTGTCTTTCTAATACTTCACCTACACTTCTAATTCTTCTATTACATAGGTGATCTATATCGTCAGGCTGTTCAGCTCTGTTATTTATCTTTATTAACTTCTTAACAATGAGTATTAAATCTTCTGGGTAAAGTGATGTCTCATTAGGATTGTTTACATCATATGATGTTCCTAACTTTCTATTTAATTGGAATCTACCAATCTTTCCTAAATCAAATTTCCTTCTATTAAAGAAGTTACTCTTAATATATTTCTCTGCACTTTCAATAGTGACAGATTCATCTGGTCTTAACTTGTTATATATACTGATAACGGCATCCTCTTTACTCTTAGTGAAATCTCGAGCGAGTGTTGCCTCTATATATTTGTACTCTTCACTGGTATCTACATCTTTAAAAAGTTTGAGTATCTCTTGATCACTCTCATATCCTAATACTCTTAGTAATTCTGTAATCAATACTCTTGGTCTTTTAGGAAGAATTCTCATAGAGATGACATTGTATTTGTTTACCTCTATCTCATACCAAGGACCTCTACCAGGCATAAGTCTGGCTTTATATATAGTTCGGTAAGGTAATACTTCATTCTCTTCAAAAAGAACTCCCTCTGCTCTTACAATCTGATGTGTAACTACTCTTCGTACTCCATTTACAACAAAAGCCCCATCATCTGTCATCATGGGTAAATCAGCAACAAATATCTCTTGCTCTTTAATCTCTCCTGTTTTGTTGTTTAGTAATTGAACAGTAGCATATACGGGGACTTCATAGGAAAGCCCTTTAGCAACGGCTTCCTCTATACCTCTATATGGATCTCCATATCTAAATGACTTGAATTCAAGAGTCCACATTCGTTCCATTGTATCCTTTACAGGACTAATTTCATCGAAAAGTCTCTTGAACCCACCCTCATAAAATTCCTTAAATGAGGTCTTTTGAGCTTCTATTAGACTTGGAATCTCAAATGAGGAAGAGAATCCTTTTCCTAGGTTGAGTCTTGAAGCTCTGTTTCGCTTGGGTTCTATCATAGAACAGTGATTTATAGGTTATAAATTACATGCAAAAAAGCGAATATCCATAAACCACCCTATTTTTAGTGATCTAAAATGTTTGATAATCGCCTTAATTAAAGCAAAATTTAGGTAACTCTGGGGAGTTTATCATATTTATGCTACATAGTCAAAGGGTTTTTTCATCCTTTGCAATACTTTTTAATAACATATAATATATCGGTGGAAAATCTTTGTCAAAAGATTTATATTCCTCTATTATATATATACACAATTACTACAATGCCCCGTAAAAAGAAAAAAGAAAAAATAAATATAAAGAGCTCAGAAACCAAGATATTCTTTGGTTTAATACTCTTTGTATTAGGGATAGCTTTAATGCTAACTCCCTTTGTAAATGAACAGGCAGATATATTCATATATATATCCAATCTACTAGGATGGCCATCAATGGTATGGGGGATAGCTGTAACAGCACTCTCCATAAATTTGCTTACTCAGGGTAAAAGCTTTGGAAAGGTATCTCAGATATTAGGATTTTTAGTATTAGCTTTCTCTCTTAATACCTTACTAACGTTTTGGGTTCCTGTAGATTCACTAGAAGATCCCAATATATTACAAAGAGCTGGTGGTACAGTTGGTAAAATCTTACACGTTGGATTAAATGATGCTCTAGGAGATGTATTAGAATTAATAGTGTTGCTCATTGTATTAATAGTAGCATTCTCCTTTATCACAGGTATTGAATTAAAACAGATAACAGAGGTAATTAGACAACTCTTTACTAAGATTAGTCTAAGAGATTTACAAGGAAAGATTGGGAGCGGTGTAAGTGACGAGAAAATGGTTATCAGTGGTATGGATGATGATATAGATGAGAGAAATGTTAGAGAGCCAGAAGAGGATATACAGATACAGGAAAACCTTACACAGCAAACAGAAGGTAATCTCTTTGCTCCTACATCAAGAGATATTTCCTCACAACAATCTACTCCTAGAGTTACAACAGACCCTAATACTGATATTGCTCCCTCTACTCCTAAATATACTGATTGGAAATATCCAAGTATAGATAAGTTACAGGAGCCTAAAAAGACAGAACAGCCTAAAGAAGCATATAAAGAGGAAGCAAGAGTAATTGAAACAGTACTAAGAAGTTTCAATATCCCTGCTAAGGTAGTAGAAATTACAATTGGTCCAACAGTAGTAAGGTATGCACTCTCTATACCAGCTGGTGTCGCGGTTAATAGGGTAAAAAGACAGAGTAATGATATAGAGGTAGCATTAAGAGTTACCAAAGGTATGATGAGAATAGAGGCACCAATACCTGGAACCTCATATATAGGTATAGAGATTCCAAACAAGAGTCCTAACTATGTACATATGAAAGAGATGGCTAGAAAGCTTCTTTCAGAGGCAGATAGATATCAATTACCAATAATTCTAGGACGAGATATTGCTGGGAAACCAGAAATTAGAGATCTTGTTTCTCTACCTCACTTACTTGTAGCTGGTATGACTAGGTCTGGTAAATCCGTAGGTATTAACTCAATACTTGGAGGATTACTACTTACTAAAACACCAGATGAGCTCAAATTAATGCTTGTAGATCCTAAAATGGTTGAATTAGAAGCATACAATGGTATTCCTCATCTACTTACCCCCGTTATCAATGATATGGAGTTAGTAGTAAACGCCCTTCAGTGGTCAATTACAGAAATGATGAAGAGATACAGACAGCTAAAACAGGTATTAGCTAAGAATATAGTTGAATACAATACAAAAATGGGTTACTCAGCTATGCCTTACTTAGTAATAGTAATCGATGAAATGGCAGATTTAATGTTAGTCGCAGGTCCAGATGTAGAAACTAAGATTCAAAGATTAGCACAAATGGGAAGAGCAGTTGGTGTTCACCTCATACTTGCTACTCAAAAACCTGTTGTAACAGTAATTACTGGATTAATTAAATCTAATATCGCTGGTAGAATAGCGTACTCTGTACCCTCTGCTATGGACTCTAGAGTAATTCTTGACCAAACAGGTGCAGAGAATCTATTAGGAAACGGAGATATGCTCTACAAAGATCAGAGTATGTCTAAGCCTGTTAGAATACAAGGCTGTTTCATCTCTACTGAAGATACCATGGATATAATTGGGCAATTAAAAGCTCAAACTCATGATGATTTAGAAGCAGAGAAAGTAGACCTCTCCCTTGCAACAAATAAAGGAGGAATAAATGGAATAGATTCTAATGAGAGAGATCCTGAATTTGAGAAAGCTCTTCAAGTAGTCATATCTGAAGAGAAAGCATCGGCATCCTTACTCCAAAGAAGATTAAATATTGGATATAACAAGGCAGCAAGATTAATGGAACAGTTAGAGAAAGCAGGAGCAATTGGTAAGCAAGATGGTGTAAAACCAAGAGAAGTATTAGTATCCTCTTCCTCTGAAATAATGGGGAATTCTCAACAAGATATATCATATGACTTCTAGGTTTGATATACTCTCATTGATATGGTAACAGCAGGAGAAGTAATAAAAAATAAAAGAGAATCCCTAGCAAAGGACTTAAATAGTGTTAGTGTAGACACAAAGATTCAAAAAAGATTTTTAGAATATATAGAGAGTAATCAATTTGATAAGTTTGATTCAAAAATATTTGCTACTGGCTTTATAAAAATATATTCAAAATATCTAGGTTTAGATACAGAAAAGATATTAGCTTTGTATAGAAGAAGTACATTAGTAGAAGTTAAAAACAGTAATAAGAAAACCTCTGTTAATAAAAAAAGCCTATTACCCAAAATAAATATATCTCCTAAGATATTAGCAATAACGACATTAGCAATATTTCTTTTGCTAACAATTGGGTATGTAGGATACCAAATATATAAATTCCAAACACCTCCTACACTCACCATTGTACAACCTACAGATGGATATATAACGAATGAAGAAAGCACTGTATTAAAAGGTATTACTCAAGATTCAGTATTAATAGATGTTAATGATAAAAAGGTAGATGTAAACAGTAAGGGGGAGTTTGAAACAGAGATATTTTTAATAGAGGGTGTAAATACAATCAATATAAGAGCACTAAAGTCTTCTAATAGTAATTTAGAAACAAATAAAACATTAAAGGTAATATATACTCCACAACAGGAAGGAGAGGAAGAAATTAAAGTTAAGGAATTTCTCCTAACACTTTCCATTACTCAATCTCCATCATGGATTAAACTAGATATTGATGATGAAAATAAGATATCTCAGGTATTACAACCAAATACCATACACGAATTTGAGGTGATTAATAAGTTCACATTAGTAACAGGAAGAGTACAAAATACTAACTTACAAATTAATGGAGAAGATATACCCCTTACATCCTCTACTCAAACAGGAATAACTCAAATTACATGCTCTGTTGTAGAGAATGAACTAGAATGCCAATAAATACCACAAAATTGGTATAATTACTCAATGGAATCATCTAGAGATCAAATAGAAGAGATTAAAAACCGTTTAGACATTGTTGATGTTGTAGGAAAGTATGTTCAATTAAAACAGGCTGGAAAGAACTTTTCTGGTAAGTGTCCCTTCCATTTAGAAAAAACTCCCTCCTTTATCGTTAGTCCTGAACTTCAAAGATATAAATGTTTTGGATGTGGTGAAGCAGGAGATATTTTTAACTTTGTACAAAAAATTGAAAATATTGATTTCCCTGAAACTTTAGAAAAACTAGCTAAAGAGGCAGGTGTCGAATTAAAAAAGATTAAGAGTAATACTCAGTATCAAAGATTAGAGGAGATAAATAAAAGAGCAGCGATATTCTTCTTTAGACAGATTAAAGATAAGAGATATACCTCTGTACTCAAATATGTCCATGATAGAGGCATAAATGATGAAAGTATACAAAGCTTTGGTATAGGGTACTCTCCAGGGGGTACAGGGCTTCTAAACTACATCCAAAAAGAGAGTAAGTATTCTAAGGAAGAGCTATTACTTTCAGGTCTTTTTGTAGAAAAAGAGGGTAAATTAAAAGACAAATTCTATAAACGTGTAATGTTTCCAATTAGATCTGGATCAGGTAAGGTAATTGCTTTTACAGGTAGAATACTTCCTAACAATGACTTTGGACCTAAATATATGAACTCTCCTGAGACCCCTATATATCACAAAAAAGAGAATGTATATGGGCAGTACGAATCTAGACAAGAGATTAGAAAACAGGATTTTGTAATAATGTGTGAAGGTACTACAGATGTAATCTCTGCTCATCAACTTGGTATTAAGAATATTGTAGCACCACTAGGCACCGCCCTTACCACAGAACAGCTTACTAAGTTATCTAAGTTAACAAGAAATATACTATTCCTTTTTGATAATGATACTGCTGGTCAACAAGCATTAGAAAAAGCATTTATACTCTCTCAACCACTAGAGCTAAATACCTATGCTAACAACACAAATCCATATAAAGATGTAGATGAAATGATTAAGGAAGATCCAAAAAAGTTCAAAATCCTCGTGAAAAAGAGAGTTGACGCATATACCTATATGCTTACACAATATATACAGGACAAGGACTTAAATAACTTCGAAGAGTATCAACGGACTGTTTCATGGATGGAGCGTATTTTAGGGTCTGTAAAAAATTCTTCTCTTTTTTCATTCTATGTGAAATCAGGCTTTAAAATCACTAAATTTGAGCCTAAAAAATTATCCCTTAACAAAGCCATTTCTACCAAAAATTTTACGGCTGGAAAATCGACCCCTCAAAACAGAAGTAAGGAAGCCCTTTTTCTTCAGCTTATACTTTTTCAGGAAAGTATAAAGATTGAAAAAAATATTGATTTAAAATTTTTCCAAAATGTGAAACTACGGAATGTACTCAAATTTGTAAAACAGAACCCTAATTGTAGTAGAGAAAAAGTAATCAAGAAATTCGAAGAAGATACCGAGATGAAGGCAATCTTAGAGGATAGTATCTTCTCTTTTTCAGAAGAAGAAAGCTCAAATGAAGAAATCTATAATATTTATGATAATATAGTAAAGGATTACTTTGTTAAAAAAGAGCGAGAATACAGTATTAAAATAGCAGCAGCAGAGAGTTTAGGAAAGAATAAAGAGAGTCAAAAACTCTTAGAAGAGTTCCAAGAATTAACTAAGCAGAAAAAACAGTATGAGCAGAATAGCAAACTATGATGAGTTAGATTACGATTACAGTACCTACTGGAAGAAAAGAGAGTATGAACATCAATCAGAGGTATTAGTATTAGAAAAACTTCTTAAAAAAGATAGTGGTAAATGGTTTTTAGATGTAGGAGGATCTTTTGGAAGAGTATTACCAACCTACTATGATAAATATACTAACTGCGTAATTGTAGATTACTCACTTAAAACTCTTCAGAAAAATTCCTCAACACTAAAAAAAGAGTTTCCTAATGTAGAGTTAATTTCTGCAAATGCATATTACTTACCCTTTAGAAAGAATACCTTTGATGGAGCTTTAATGATTAGAGTACTCCATCATCTTGATAAGCCAGAGGAGTATTCATCTGAGATATATAGAGTAATCTCTCCTTTGGGTATATATATACAGGAATTTGCAAATAAACAGCATATAAAGGCTTTAATAAGAGGAATAGTCAAATTAGATTCTGATATCTTTAATACCTCTCCATATCAACAGCCTGATAGAAAAAATAATGAAGGGGCAAGAGAGAATGCTAATGTTCCTTTTTTGAATTACCATACAATATGGATTAAGAAACTCTTAGTTAAACAAGGGTTTAAGATAGTAAAAAAGTATGGATGTTCATTCTTAAGATTAGAGCCATTAAAAAAGAGATTAGGTATACAGTTACTCCTTTTGTTTGAAAATATCTTTCAAAATATCTTCTCCTTTTTAAACCTCTCACCAAGTATCTTTATCAAATCTATTAAAAAGAGTAGTTCTAAAAAGAGTATGGGGAATGAACTAAAAGATATTTTAGTATGTCCTAAGTGTAAAGAGGAATTGAATATAACTGAGAAGAAAGCAGTATGTACAAATTGTAAAAATGAGTATTACAAAAAAGAAAATATTTGGGATTTTAGGATATAAATGAAAGCAAAAAGATCTCTTGGACAGAATTTCTTTATTAATAGTAATCTAGGGGATTACATTATTAATACCGTTAAAGAAGAATATAGCCCTAGTATAGTTGAAATAGGACCTGGTATGGGCTTTTTTACCCAAAGGTTAGTAAAAGATTTTCAAAATATCACTGTAATTGAAAAAGATACTCAATTAGCAAATACTCTTAAATCACAATATCCTAGTATTAATGTCCTTAACAAAGATTTCCTCTCCTTAGATTTATCTATATTTGAAAAAGATTGTATATACTTTGGTTCTCTACCTTACAACATCTCTAAACCAATTGTAAGAAAGATAATTGAGAGTAAGAATTTTAATAAAAAATCTTTTTTCATTGTACAAAAGGAAGTAGCAGAGAAATATATATATAAAGAGCCTTACTCTACCCTCTCTCTTACTACTAATATATATGCTACTACTAAGAAAATATTAGATATCTCTCCAGAGTCTTTTAGGCCTAGACCTAATGTAAATAGCTCTTTAATATCCTTTACTCCAGTAAAAAGAGATTTTAAAAATATTCCAATGTTAGAAGAATTAATATCTCTTTCATTTAAACAACCAAGAAAGAACTTATACAACAATCTAAGAGGTAGTAAGTATGAAAAAGGTTCTTTACCATTTAAAACATATAGACCTGCACAATTAGATTTAGATACATATATTGAGATATTAAATCATTCTCTCTAATCTTTTGATATAATCAGAGAGATGAAAAAAGAAAAAGAGAGGAAAGAAACTCAATTACAATTCGGTTTAAAGAATACCCCTAAAAATATTTATTATAAATATAAAGATCAGTATGAACTCTGGTTAGCAGGTTTAGAAACAAAGAAATTTATTAAAGATCCTCTTACATGGTTTACCATTGTACTCTCTGCCTCTTTTTTATTTACAGAGATGTATATGATAGAGAGTATGAGTAAGATACCTTCTAAGATACCACTCTTTAACTACTTTATTATACCTTCTAAAAGGTTAGTAGCTAGTGAGTATATCTATTTATTTCCGATATTAACGCTATTAATACTCATATTCTCTATATTCTTATCAAATACCTATTATCATAGGGAGAGGTATTTATCTAAAACCGTATTAGTAGTAATGCTTTTAGTAAGCTTATCTTTATGCTTAACATTTTTGAATTTATTTTATCTTTTTTAAAATGGATATATCTATACCCTCTAAAATGTTAGAAAATATTTTAAAAATATATACTCCAAATCTTGGAGATGATTACAGTAAATATATAAATTACTGGCCTCTATTTCTCTTTGGATTAATATTTGCCTTTATAGTAACACCTATAATAGGTAGATTAGCTATTAAATGGGGCGCTATATATAAGCCTAAGATAAGAAGAAGAAATAGAGAGTATGACAATCCAGAGAAGGCTATACACGAAGTTGAGACACCTGCATTAGGAGGTTTAGCCGTAGCAATACCAGTATTAATAGGTATGTTAATTCTTTTTAGATTTGATGGTTTTACTGTACCCATCTTTTTAGCAACTTTAATCCTAGTAGTAGGATCTGTACTGGATGATATATTCAACCTTTCTTCTAAAATACAGATAGGGTATCAGTTATTAGCAGCAAGTATAATAGCAATATCCATTATTGATTTAGGTAATATAAGCTTTTTCACTGATGATTTTCTTAATCTAACAGCTCTTACTTGGAGTACCCAAATCTTAAGTATTCCTCTCTCTTTTGTATTTCCTGGAGATTTAATTCTAATTCTTTGGATATTACTCTGTATTAATTCTGTAAAATGGGTAGGAGGTTCTCCAGGGTTAGTAGAATCATACTCATTAATCATCTTTATGCTTCTTTTTGTAATCGGAGTAAGGACTTTCTCACTCTTTTCATCCTCTTTAGGTATCTTAATAGCAGGGACTCTAATATCTCTTCTTTACTTCGCATTTCCATCTCCGAAAATAATGTCTGGCTCTAGTGGAAAATCTATATATGGATTTCTAATAAGTATATTAGCACTAATCAGTGGTGTTAAATTCTCAACTACCATAATGCTTTTAGCTATACCTCTAATCGATGCTATGTATGTAATAGTGTATAGATATATAACGTATAGGCCTAAAAATCTCTTAGATCTAATGAGAATAAATGATACCTCTCATTTACATCATAAACTTTTAAAACTGAACCTCTCTAGTAGACAGATATTACTAATAGAGGCCTCTATATCCTTACTAGTTGGCTCTTTAGCTATACTTTCGACAGGAGCACTAAGGTACTTTGCATTAATATTTGGTGTATCAGCAGTAATAATATTCATAGTATTTATAAATTACAAAGCGAATAAGAAGGAAAAAACCAAGGAGGGTTCTCCTGAATCAAAATACTCTTATTAGCTTTATAGACAAAGCCCCTATCCTTGAATATAATTAAGGTATATGAATAAATGGAAATCTGCCTTAATAATAATATCTCTTGTTTTTGTTCTTTCTCTTTTTTTCTTTTTTGTACCCATAGATGGCATAATCAAGAAACTACCTCTAATAAAGAGTTTTTATCAAAATACAACCTTAGAAATCACTACTCCTAATGGTAAATCTACTGTTAAAATCAATGGTAAGGAGTATGGAGAAACTCCTGCTAATGTACAGAATTTAGTATCTGGAAAATATCAAGTAGAGCTTCAAAGAAGTTCTAATCAGGAGGGTTTCTATAAATCACATATCTTTAATATTCAATTAACCAAAAATACCACCTCTAGAATTAATGTAGAGATTGGACCTGGAGATAACCTTCATGGAGTAGTAATCTACTATACAGAAGATAATACAGGGGATAGTGGTAAAGGAAAAATTACAGTAACCTCTAATGCCCCTGATAGTAGGGTATATATTAATGATGAATTTCTAAAAAATACTCCTGCTACAAATATAGAATTAGTTAGTAAAGAGTATAAAATCAAATTAAAGAGTAACGGTTTTGAGGATTTAGAAGTCCCTATAATCGTAAGAGAAGGATATACACTTAATATTAAGGTATATATGTTTCCTACAGCAGTAACTTTTGAAACGGAGGGTAATGAGTAATCAAGATTTAAGCAAAATTAAAGGACAAACACCCGTATCTATAATAGTACACGGAGGTAACTATATCTCCTACCTACTTGCCAAAACCTTACTTGAACAGGGTAGTCATGTTGTAATAATAGATAAATATACAAATAGCTCTAAGCAGTATTTCACTCAATTAAAAAAGACTGGTAAAGTCAGCTTCATAGACTTCAAAGGCTTAAAATCTTTCTATGAGAAGATAGCTAGGATAGATTACCTCTACTATATGCTTGGAGAGAAAACACAAGAGACTACTCGTATAGATAGTAAGGATTTCCTTGCTGAGACTGACTATCTTAATACCAGCTTAAATGCTGCTAATAAATATAAAGCTAAGATATCTTTAATAACCTCTTTAAGATTAAATAGAGAGCTTTCAAATAGAATAAATAATCAACAGGATGGTAAAACTAAACCTTACTCTCCTTTGGAATTACAAAGATATGGAGAAAACTATGCTGCAGAGTTTGTAGATAAAACAAAAGCAAATCTTAGAATAATAAGATTAGGAACAGTAGTTGGTAAGGGTGTAAGTGAAATAAGAGATAAGATATTACATAAACTGCTTACAGATGCTACACAAAAACATCAGATAGAGATAGAGGGAGAGGGATTAGAAATACATAACCTAATACATGAGAGTGACGCTATATATGGAATTCTAAAATTAACTTTCTCAGATGAAACTAAGGGTGAGGTAGTATCACTTTGTAATAAGAATGATTACACTACACTTTCTTTAGCATATAAACTCTTAGAATTAGATGTTGAATCAAGAGCTATTAAATTTATAGAGAGAGATGATACTAGTACAATCTTACAAGATTTGTATGTACCTGCTCCTAATGCACAACAGTTTGGATGGAAACAGAATATTTCTTTAGAGGAGAGTATAGTTGGACAGATACAAGCATACTATGAAAGCTCAGATAAGAAGTGGGAAGTAGATAAAACAAAAGGAAAGAGAGAAGATAGGAAGCAATCAGATATATCTAATGTAAGTAAAACAAAATTAGGTTTGTTTGTTCATTCTCTTCTCTCTCCATTTAAGGCTTTAAGTCAACCTGATAAGCTCTTTCACTCTATTAATTACTTTAAGATATTTAGAACACTTTTTCTTTCTTTAATAGCTTTCTTCTTAATATACTTTTTAATAGCTCCTTTAATTGGCATATCTCTTGGAGGATATTTAATATATAGTAAGGGTTCTGTATTAAGAGAATCTGTTAATAATTTAGACTTTGAGAAAATCCAAGAGCATACAGACAGTATCTCTAGGAATACATTACGAGTAGAAAGCAATTTTAATAGAATATATTGGATCTTTAAAGTTACTAATACAAGAGATACCTACAAGAATTTAGATCAGATAGTACAGGGTACTAAATATATAGGGGAAGGAATACATGATTTAGTAATAAGTTTAAGACCTTTGGGTGAATATCTTAAAGATTTTGAACCCTCAATAGCGCTAGATCGAGATACTCAGAGTATCAAAGAATACAGTCAATATTTAAAGGCTACGGATGATAATAGATATGTATTAAGAGAGGGTATATATAAAATGTCTCTAGCACAGAATTTAATTACTTCTGTAGATACCAGAAAGGTTCCTAATGTGATAAAAGATTTTGTAATTGAGTATAAAGATTTAATAACTCAGATTAATAATACTGTTAAACCTTTAGAGAAAGTATCACAATTCATTCCAGATATCCTTGGAGTAAATGAAAGACAGAGATACCTGATACTTCTTCAAGATAATGGAGAGTTAAGAAGTACTGGAGGATGGATATCTAGCTATGGAGTAATAGCTATAGAGGGAGGTCAGATAAGGGAGATGTTTGTAGATGATATATATGGTGCTCAAACAGCATTAAATCTACAAGGACACTCATATAAGACACCTTCATCCTTACTCAGAGCTTTTAAAGATACTCCTTACTCATTTCCATTGGTTAACTGGGATCCTAATTTAGATAATGTACTACTTTCCTCTGAACAGTTCATATATGATTTAGAAAAAGGTAACGATTTAGATGGTGTAATAGTAGTAGATACAGTATTAATACAAAAACTTTTAGATAAATGGGGAGGTGTAGAGGTACCTGGTGAGAATGAATTGGTAACTTCCGAAAATCTTTACAGTAAGATATTTGAGAATACACAAGGTGATTCACCAAGTGCAAATCGAAAATCAGTATTTTTAACAGATCTTTTTGATGTAGTTCTTAAAAAGGTATTCTCTTCTAAGATGGATGGATATAAAGAGATATATGAAATATTCTCTAGCTCCTTAGATGAAAAACATATGTCTTTTACCTTTAAAAACTCTACAGCAAGAGGATATGCAGATGATAATGGTTGGGATGGTAACTTAGATTCTAAATTTAATTCTGCCCCAATAAATATAGATTGGAATTGGGGATTAAATAAAGCAAACCTATATATTAAAAAGAATCATACCTTAGATATAGATATAAAAGATGAGAGTGCAATAGAATATAAATATCAAATAGGTATACAAAATGACTCTACTAAAGATGTATATCCAGAGGGAGAATACGTAAACTACTTAAGAGTATATATCCCTTACAATGCAACAGTGACTGGTATAAAGGGTTTTGATGGTAATAAATATGATGTATATGAAGAGAATGGATATAAGATAATAGGAGGATGGTTTAATACTCCTATTAATGAAACAAAACTATTAGAGATAAAATATAGGATAGTTAAAGATAGTAACTCAACTAATTTCTTTTTAACCAAAACCGATACACACTATGAAATGGATATAGATATATATAAACAGCCAGGTAGTAAAAAGGATGCATATAATATATCTATCAACTATCCAACTGCATGGAATATAGAGAGTAGTGAAAACCTAACTAGGATTGAAAGTAGTATAAATGGTAGATTCGAATTATCTTCTGATAAGAATTTCTTTATATCTTGGCAAAGATAGAATCTTTTTAAATAACAACCTTATTCTTATTTTTAAGGTATAGATATACCTCTAAAATCTCCTCTACAGAAGTCTCTTTCTTAGTAGCAAACTTACCTATTTCCTCTATCTCTAAATCTGTATTAATAGGCATTCTATTACTAATACCAATTGGTTTAATATATGTCGCTATATGATTAGATTTACAATTAGAGCAAGAGAAGTGTATAATACTCGATATATTTGTATCTTGAATTATTTCTAAATCACTTTCAGAATAAGGAAGTCCACATTTATCACAAAACTTAGCGATAGTTTCAATATAAAACTGTTTCTTTTCATTTAAATTGTTTTTCTTTAACGGCTTTTCCATATATTAAATTATATCACACTATTAATGAGTAACTCTTCGAATAAATCAAAAAGTATAAAAGATTTAGTTAAGAAAGGTAAAGATCAGGGATTTCTCTCTCAAGAAGATATTCTTGAAGTATTTCCTACAGTAGAGGATGATATTGTTTTACTAGATGATATATTTAAAGAGCTACAAGAAAATGATATAGAGGTTTTAGAACCAGAAGAGGATTTAGTTAAAGATGCTGAACAGTTAACCTTAGAGAAAAAGATTAGGATTTTAAAAACAATTCAATCTAGTATTTCAACAGACGCTATTAGATCATACCTTTATGAGATAGGGAAGATTCCTTTACTAACAGCAGAAGAGGAAGTAATACTTGCAAAAAGGATTGAGGATGGAAATAAAGAGGCAGGACAACTCTTAATTACTGCTAACTTAAGATTGGTAGTAAGTATTGCTAAAAAATATAGTAAGAGTGGTCTAGAGCTATTAGATTTAATACAAGAGGGTAATATAGGTTTAATGAGAGCTGTAGAGAAGTTTGACTACCATAAGGGTTTTAAATTCTCTACATATGCTACATGGTGGATTAGACAAGCTATTACTAGAGCTATTGCTGATCAAGCAAGAACAATTCGTGTTCCTGTTCATATGATAGAGACCATTAACAAGTTTAATAAGGTAAATGGTACTCTAACTACAAGATTAGGAAGACAACCAAGTGATGAGGAGATTGCAAAAGAGATGGATATTGAATTAGAAAAGATTGCAGAGATAAGAAAGATTAAACAGAATCCTTCCTCTTTAGCTACACCAATTGGTGATGAGAAAGACAGTAAACTACAAGATATCCTCCCTGATGAATGGTCACAGAGTCCTGAGGATTTTGCTACCTCTGAATATCTAAAGAACCAACTTAAGGAAATATTAGACTCTCTACAAGACAGAGAAAGGAGAGTACTTGCCCTAAGATTTGGATTAACAGATGGAGTAACAAGAACATTAGAAGAGGTAGGGAGAGAATTTGGTGTTACAAGAGAGAGAATTAGACAGATAGAGGCAAAAGCATTAAAGAAACTAAAAGAAAAATCCTCAGAGAAGAAATTAGATGATTATATAGATACCTAGTCTGTATTCAATTCAAAAAAGGAGCTAGGTAATATAGGGAAACTATCCTTAGTCCTCTTAGCAACAGTTTCAAGAATCTCCTCATCAAAAGTTCCATTTAATGGCTTTGTATACATCTCTGCATTAGCATTAATAGTGGAGTGTCTTTTATCAGATAATAGAAGTATTCCACCCCATACAATAAGGATTATAATGGCAAGAAGTAACACTATAAAATATCTTCTAAATATCTCTAACATATCTATTCATAAAAATTCATATTATCTACATGATACACCCTAATTAGGATAGAGTAACTTGTATTTCCATCCTCATCTGTTTTAGTACTGTATGAAAGATTCTCAACAACAGGATACATAGGCATCTCTTCTAAACTCTTTAATAGATTCATTAGGTATGTTTTCTCTCCCTTTACTAACATTCTTACAGAGTAAGGTTCTAATGTTTTTGTTGCTAAAGAATAATTCTTACCTCCATACTCTGAGAAACTAATAGAGGATAAACTAAAACCATTTCTAGTTACTAAAGCATCCATATTAGCTAATAGCAGACTAAAGTTTTTGGAAGTAGGAAATATTAATGTAAAGTCATCAAATGTCTCTTTATACTCGTTATACTGTCCATCTAAACTAGTTAAGGCAGCTAATTTATTCTTTAAAGCTTCTGATACCTGTTCTTTTTTCTTTATCTCCTTACTAATATCCGTTACAGTTTGAATAGTTGGTACAATTGCAAAAACAATAAGTAGAGTTGCTACTATAAAGGTAAGGCCTGTAGAAATCATCTCTGCTTTCTTAGATGGTCCTTCCTTTACAATCTTTACATAGTCAAGTTTTCTGCTTGCTCCAAGAGTTCCCATCTATGTAACCTCCTCTTTTATATTAAACGATACAGAAACTTCTAACTCATCTCCCGTTTTAGATATATTAAACTTAACATCAGTGTAATATGTATTATTCTTAAGTGCATCTTCGTAATTTTTAAGTGCTTTAAAGTCTGTAGTCTTTAGAGAAAGACTTACTCTTCCATTACTAAAGGATATATTCTCTAAATTGAGAGTAAGAGGTATAGCACTAAGTATTTCGGATATTAAATTTGAATTAAGGTCTTGCTCAGCCCCTATCAACTTAATATCACCCATAAGATTTTGGAGATTCTCATACTTAAGAGCATTCTTCTTCCAAGTTTCATTCTCTAAAATACCAACCTGGGAATTAATCTTAGATGTAAGATCATTATTCTTACCATCCATTACTATTCTTAGGGCAAATACAACAAGTACTACAATCTGAACAACTAGTAAAAGATTCTTACCTATGGTCGCCAACCAATTCACAGATGTAAAGACTACACTCTCAGAAGCACCTACTGGCTGTAAGAAATTTATTGATTTGTCCTCTTTTTTTCCTGTTATCATTGGGCAGTAAGTTTGATTACTAAATCTATTATATAGTAACTATATCTTCTTGAAAAGAATTATCTTCTCTTTTTTCTCTAGGGCATTTTCTGCCTTTTTACAACTTTCAGGTAGTATAGGTAAATACAGTTGTATAACCACTTTTAATAGGTAGCTTAAATTATTAAGAATTAATTCCCTATCCTTGATATCTACTGTTTTACTCCATGGTTCTTTCTCAGTTATATATTTATTACCCCAATCGGCTAGTTCATCTATGCTTTCCCCAGCTAAAGCTATCTCATATTCTTCATAGAGATTCTCAATCTTCCTCTTATAGCTATCGACCTTTTCCTTAAAATCTTTCTCTAACAAATCCTCTCTATTAATCTCAACCTCATTACTCTGTGCTAAATGTATTACTCTGTTAAGTAAATTACCGTAGTTATCTGCTAATCTAGAGTTATACATATTAATTAAATCTTCCTCTTTATATGAAGAATCTGAGAATGTAGAAATTCCTACTAAGAGATAGAATCTTACTATCTCTGCGCCAAACTTCTCCTCTTGATCAAAGGGGGATATTACATTACCCTTTGATTTAGCCATTTTAGTACCATCTGGACCAAGTACCATACCATGTTCTAAGAGTTTAAGACTCTGTTGTAATCCAACCGAAGCTAACATACCTTGCCATATTGCTCCCTGAAATCTTAAGTTATCTGGACCAAAAAGTTGTATACCTGGCCACCATTCATTTAATTTTTTTTCATCTGTTCCAAAACCAATTACATTAACATAGTTAGTTAAAGCATCAAACCATACATAGAATACCTGTGCAGGGTCCTCTGGTACCTCAATACCCCAAGGTAAGTTCTCTCTAAGTCTAGATATACTAATATCCTCTATCTCTTCAATAATCTTTTTTAACTCTTCAACCTTTTGTTTAGGTTTTAATACCTCAGGATTGGAATCTAACCACCCAAGTAAATGTTCTTTGTAATTAGAAAGTTTAAAGAAGTAGTTCTCTTCTTCCTTTTCTTCTGGCTGAGTACCATGATCTGGACACTTACCATCTACTAACTCTTTCTCTGTAATAAATCTTTCACATCCTACACAGTATTTACCTGAGTATTTTTTTTTGTATATATCACCCTTAGCATTACATCTTTTCCAAAACTCTTGTGCTGCTTTATGATGCTTTTCATCAGAGGTTCTATAGAAATTGTCGTACTCTACAAAGAATAGCTTACAAAAATCCATAAATCTTTGAGCATACTTATCTACAAATTCCTTAATCTCTAAACCTTCCTCTTTAGCCTTTCTATATATCTTTAGACCATGCTCATCTGTACCTACATTAAAAAACACATTCTCATTACCCAACTTAGATTTAAAATATCTAGATATTGCATCGGCTTGTACAAACTCTAAGGCATGCCCTACATGAGGTTCTGCGTTAACATAGGGGAGTGTAGTTGTAATGTATAGTTTGTTTCTGTCCATATTATTCTCTTTCTTAATTATGTCTTGATTATATATCTAAATCACTTTTATTAAAAATCTCTATTCCAAAGTAATAGGGAATTTGATATAACTCTGCTTAAGGAGGTCACTATGAAAACTCTCAAAAGTATTTCCCGTTCAACGGGTAATGGTACTTCTCTTATGAAAAAAGATGAAGAGAAGAAAAAGCAAAAACCAACTGCCAAAGAGAGGGGTTGGGGAAAGCGTTGAGAGGAGGTGATCCTTTCTACAAGGCAGTAGGAACACTATGATTTCAAAAATCAAAATACTGCCTAGATGGAGAGAGTCTATACAATACAACGATTTTAACATCGCAGACTCTCTCCTCTCCTTTCTCTACTTAACCTCTATCTGTTGTGACATTAACATACCCTCTGCAAGTTTCAAACTTACTAACTCTTGCCATACAGATTCTGTAATGAAAGGTATAAAGGGGTGCATAATCTTTAAATTCTGTTTAAGGATATAGAGTAGTTCTGCTAATTTAGAGATTCTTTCTTCAGACCCTATCTCTTTTTCTTGTATCTCTGTTTTAATCTCCTCTATCCAAATATCACATAAGGTATGCCAGAAAAACTCTCTAATCTCTTCTGCTCCAAGATTAAATTGATGTTTTTCTAAATACTGTATTACTTTTGATATATGTATATCTGTTTGCTTAATCCTCTTACTCTTTGTGCTAATTTCAAATTTAGAAATCTTTTCTAATTCCAAATCATCCATATTCATTAATATGAATCTACTAGCATTCCATATCTTGTTAACAAAGTTTCTGTTACCCTTAATCTTCTCTTCTCTAATTGGAGCATTAGAACCAGGTAGGGCATCACTAAAGTACCAAAGTCTTAGAGAATCAGCTCCATATTTACTAATCATTTCACTAGGTTCTACTCCATTACCCTTTGATTTAGACATTTTACTTCCATCTGCAGCAAGTATTAAACCGTGTAAAAATATTACTTCAAAAGGTGTTTTTTCTGTATTGTAAATACCCATCATCATCATTCTTGCTGACCACCAATACAATATATCTCTTGCATGAATCATAATTTGAGTAGGGTAATACTTTTTAAAATCTTTACCCTCTATACCTCCAAGAGTAGAGTAAGGTAACTGACTTGAACTAAACCAAGTATCAAACATATCTGTTTCAGCTTCCCATACACCCGAGCTATCAGGAGCTTGCTCTCCTAGATATATCTCACCTGTACCTTTTACATTCTTTCCTGTCTCTTTCTCGTAATCTTTAATACTCTTTCCTTCGTTTTCTTTTAACCAATCGTAAAGCTCTTTTCCTCCGTTATACCAAACAGGTATTCTCTGTCCCCACCAAAGCTGTCTTGAAATACACCAAGGTTGAATATTTTCAAAGAAATATTCTAATGCTCTCTGTTGGCCAGAGGGAATAACAGTGGTATCTCCCTTCTTTAATACCTCTAATGCTTTTTTAGCTAAAGGTTTTGCATTAACATACCATTGGTTAGAGATAATGGGCTCTATTGGTGTTCTACACCTTTCACAGACTGCTACATCATGTTTAATATTTTGAATATCTGTTAGTAAACCTAATTCATCTAACTCATTACACAATGCTTTAGAACACTCTAATGTATCCATACCTATAAATCTCTTAGGTATATCTCCCTCCATCTTAGCTTCCCCATTTATTACATTTCTAATCTCTAAATCATGTTTCTTACCTATCTCAAAATCGATAGGGGAGTGGGCAGGAGTAACCTTAACAGCTCCTGTACCTAATTCCATATCAACATCTTCATCTGCGATTATGGGAATTTCTCTGTTAGCTATTGGGAGTAATACTTTTTTACCAATGAATTGGGAATATCTTTCATCTTTAGGATTAACAGCAACAGCTGTATCTCCTAGCATTGTTTCAGGTCTAGAGGTAGCTACTGTAATACCAATATTTCCAAATTTCTTTTGTGCAATCTCTTGGTCCTCTTTCTCTACAAAAGGATAAATAATATATGCGAATATCCCTCTCCTTTGCTCATGCTCTGTATCTACATCTGCCAAAGCTGTCTTACAGTTAGGACACTGATTTACAATCCTCTTATCCCTGTATATTAATCCTTCCTTAAACATTTTATAGAAGGTCTCATACACAATCTTTGTTAATTTAGGATCTAGGGTAAAGTACTCTCTAGAGTAATCTGCTGAAAGACCAATATTCTTTTCTTGTTGTCTAGCATTAGCAGCATTCTTTAAGCTGAATTCATAGCACATATCATAGAACTTCTCTCTACCTAACTCCCATTTATCTATCCCTTTTTCTTTCAA
>DAINAD010000003.1:0-19729 GCA_036733605.1 Patescibacteria group bacterium
AGGTACATCTATGTGGGATACGAATAAGGCATCTATGACATCCACACCAAGTGGACAGTACTCTCCTGATATTACATATGCTGGAACTACTCTAACTGGGGAATCAAGTATTACATATTACTGGCGAATTAGATTCTGGGATAGTGATGATAATGTGAGTGATTGGTCTAGTACTGCAACCTTTGTTGACTATGTTGTTCCCTACGACTATTTTCAAATGAATGGCGTAGGACTGGAAGGAATTCAATTTAACTAGTAGAATACACCCTATGAGTTTAAAATTCGATTCATCTAAAAAATTAAGAAAAGAAAAAAGTAAGCACAAAGTAGAAAGCTGGGAAGAGTACGAAACAAGAGAACAGGCCTTTCTAAAAGAACGCTTACAAAGTAAAGAACCTACCATATCTGCTGTAGTAAGAGTAACTGGTGGTAAAGCTAAAAACTTTTTAATAGAGATACCCAGAAATACTAGGCCATTAACAGATAGGATGAAGGTGAGGATATTTGATGTACTAAGAGAAGATATCGCTAACAAAAAGGTATTAGATCTTTACGCTGGTGCTGGTTCTTTTGGATTAGAATCTCTTTCAAGAGGAGCTAAAGAGGTAACATTTGTAGATGCTTCTAAACAGGCTGATTTAGTATTAAAGAAAAATGTTGCTCATACGGGATTCCTTCCTCAAGCAGATATTGTAAAACAGAAAGTAGAAGAGTACTTACCTAAAACCATAGAGGGAGATACTTCATATGAAGTAATTTTTATGGATCCTCCATACAAGCTTTACAATACAAAGAGGGTCAAAAAAATGCAGGAAGTTGTTAATTTAGCATCTCAATTACTAAAAGGTATAAAGGAAAAAGGTAAAAAAGGTTTTAAAGGTGTATTAATAGTTAAACATCCTAGAAGATATCCAATAGATAAACTTGAATTACAATATATTAAAAGAGTAGAAACATATGAATTTGGTTTAAATTCAATATCATTTTTCATTGTTAAATAGGTTAGTTTGTATATTTTTTACAAAAGAGATAAAATACTACCAATGTACAAAATATTGGGCATTAACAAATCAAAACTTACTAAAGTTGTATATCAGACATGTTTTTAATGTCGAATTTTTCCTTAAAGAAATTTTTCCTTAATATATATTTATTTCAGTATTAAAAAACTATGAGTAACCACGAAGATAGTAATTTAGAAAAGATGAGACACTCAGCATCACACGTATTAGCACATGCTGTACTAAAGCTTTACCCTGATACAAAGTTAGGAATAGGGCCCGCTATTGATAACGGATACTACTATGACTTCGACTTTACACAACCAATAGAGGAGAGTGATCTAAAAGAGATTGAAGAGGAGATGAAGAGAATAATTAAAAGGAAGTTAGCAATAACTCAAACCTTTATGAATAGAAAAGACGCTATTAAATATCTAAAAGAGATAGGACAGGAGTATAAGTTAGAACTGTTAGAAGAGATACCTGATAAAGAGGTAAGCTTTTTTGTAACAGGAGATAAGGAGTTTGTAGACCTATGTAGAGGTCCACATTTGGAAGATACAGGAGATATAGGGCCAATAAAATTGATTAAAACTGCAGGAGCATATTGGAGAGGTGATGAAACTAAAAAAATGTTAACCAGAATATATGGTACTGCATTCGAAACAAAGGAAGAGTTAAAAGACCATCTTAAAAAGTTAGAGGATGCAGAGAAATATAACCATAGGAAATTAGGTAAACAGTTAAAACTGTTTGCAATAATTCCAGAGATAGGACAGGGATTACCAGTATGGTTACCAAGAGGATATACAATTAGAAGAATATTAGAAAACTACATGTTAGACCTTGAAAGAAAACATGGGTATGAACATATTTTAACTCCTCATATAAATAAGGGGGAGCTTTTCCAAAAATCAGGTCACCTAGACTTCTATAAAGAATCTATGTACGCTCCAATTAGAGTAGAGGAAGAAGATTACTACCTTAAACCTATGAACTGTCCAGCTGGTTTCATGGTTTACAAATTAGAACCAAAAAGCTATAGAGACTTACCATATAAATTAGGAGAATTTGGAACAGTATATAGATTTGAAAAGAGTGGTGAATTACACGGTCTTCAAAGAGTAAGAGGATTTACTCAAAATGATGCACACCTCTTTTGCACACCAGATCAATTAGATTCTGTACTTGATGAAACCTTAGATTTGCTTGATATCTTTTACAAAGATATTGGATTTGATAACTACAAATTTAGACTCTCTCTTTCTGATAGAGAAAGAAACCCAAATAAATATTCGGGTGATAAAGAGAAATGGAAATTTGCAGAAGAAGCTCTTAGAAAGGTATTGATAAAAAGAGGTTTAGAATTTGAAGAGATGCCAGGGGATGCAGCCTTCTATGGTCCTAAAATTGATGTACAAGCTGTAAATGTATTTGGTAAGGAAGATTCCATATCTACACTACAATTAGATTTCAATATGCCCGAAAAATTTGATATCAAATATGTAGATGTAGATGGTAGTGAAAAACAACCATATGTAATACACAGAGCATTGATAGGATCATTTGAAAGATTCTTTGCATTCTTAATAGAACATCACGCAGGAGATTTCCCACTCTGGTTAGCACCAGATCAGGTAACCATCATTCCAATATCCGATAAGCATATGAAATATGCTAAAGATGTATATGAATCATTAGAGAGTAACGATATACGTGTAACTTTGGATGATAGAGGAAAGAGTATGCAATCTAAAATTAGAGATGCAGAGAAACTTAAAGTCCCTTACCTCGCTATAATCGGAGATAAAGAGATAGAGACTGAAACAGTATCAATAAGGTCAAGACTTAATAAAGAGATAGGATTGATGAAAAAGCAGGAATTTTTAGACTACCTTGAAGAAGAGATTAGATCTAAAAAAAGTAGATAAATTTTTTAATATATATATTTAATAAATGGATTCATACAATCAAAAAGCTAAACATGATTTAAATACAAGGGTAAATGAACGAATAAGGGTACCTAATGTATTAGTAATAGATCATAAAGGAGAGAATATTGGTCAAGTAGACACCCTTGAAGCTATTAAAATGGCAAAAGAGGTAGGATTAGATTTAGTAGAAGTAAGTCCTAATGCCAAACCTCCTGTATGTAGAATTATGGATTTCTCTAAATATGTATATGAGCAAAAAAAGAAATTAAGAAAGAATAAGAGTGGTAAAGCAAAAGATTTAAAAGAGTTCAAATTTAGTCCTGTAATAGATATAGGAGATAAGAATACAAGAGTAAGAAGAGCAAAAGAGTTCTTAGATAAAGATCATCCTGTAAAAATTACAATACAAAAAAGAGGTAGACAACCATATGAACAAATGAAGGAAGTTTTCGCTGATATATTGACTAATTTTACTGAATATAGTACTATCGAGGCCGAACCAAAAGGTAGTTCTAATAGTATTTCGATTACATTTAAAAAGAATGTCTCGTCAAAAAACAAACAAAACAGCAATCAAGAGAATCAAGCTATCCAACCCAAAGGGGAACAGGAAAGCAAAAATGATGTACAAACAGAGTCATCAGGGTCACTTAAAGACTAAAAGGTCCTCAAGATCAAAAAGAAGACAGAGTAATAAAGCTTTAGTATATAAAACTACTGATAAGGCTTTAAGAAGAAAAATTGTAAATTTAAAGTAAACAAAAATGAGAGTTAAGGGTGGTACAGTAAGAAAAAGAAGACATAATAAAATCCTAGCAGCAACTAAGGGATATAGGATGACTAAAAGTAAGCTATACAAAGTAGCTCACGAAGCATATTTACATGCAGGACAGTATGCATACAATGATAGACAGAAAAAAGCAGGTCAATTTAGAACCCTTTGGATACAGAGAGTAAATGCAGCTTGTAAGAATAACGGTATACAGTATAAAGATTTAATAGGTGGTCTCAAGAAAAAGAATAGTGAATTAAACAGAAAAGTACTTTCTGATATTGCAGTAAATAATCCAGAGGTTTTCTCCTTTATAGTTAAATCTCTGTAGAGTTCTTTTTGAAAGATATATAAAGGACTCTACAAAGGGTCCTTTTTTTTGTATTAATGTAAGCTTTAAAATATAATATTGTATATTACAAGATAAAATCATAAACTCATATATATGATAAAAGATTGGGAAAAGATATTAACTGATATAGAAAAGGATTTACTTAAGCTTCCTTCACAGGAATTAAAGAAGAAATATCTTTCTAAAGAGGGTATAGTCACGAATCTTTTTAAAGAGATAAAAAGCTTAGATACAAAAGATAGGGGGATATATGGTAAGGAATTAAATAAGGTAAAGAATTTAATAGATGAGAAGATTAAGAGAAGTGAACAGAGTGAGATAGTAGAAAGTAGTAAGAGGATAGATCCTAGTGCACCCTTTGATATTAATACAAGTAAGGATAAAAGACCTCATATATTAGATTTAAAGGGTAGTGCTCATCCTTTGTATAAAGAGTTAGAAAAGATATTAGATATATTCCAAAGAATGGGTTTTGACATTATGGAAAGTCGTCAGATAGATGATGATTTCCATATGTTTGAGAGTTTGAATTTCCCTAAAGGTCATCCTGCTAGAGATATGTATGATACATTCTGGACAGATGATGGATATGTATTACCTGCACATACCTCCACTATGCAAAATAGGGCATTAAGAAAATTAGGACCTCCTCCAATTAGAGTAGTACTACCTGGTAGATGTTTTAGAAATGAGGCAACTGATGCTAGCCATGAACATACCTTCTATCAAATAGAGGGGATATATGTTGATGAGGGTATATCAATGGGACATATGTTAGCAACAATTAAAGAGTATTTAGAACAGTACTTAGAAACAGATTTAGAAGTTAAGATACAGCCTGCTTACTTTCCATTCACAGAACCTGATACAGAGTTCGTAATTAGCTGTCCTTTCTGTAAGAAAGTAGGATGTAGTACATGTGGGTATACAGGATGGATTGAATTAATGGGTTGTGGAATGATACATCCTAATGTATTAACTGCTGGTGGTATAGATCCACAAAAATATACAGGCTTTGCATGGGGAGTAGGATTAGATAGATTAACCTTAATTAAAAGTGGTATTACAGATATTAGGAAATTAAGGGATGGTGATATTAATTTCTTGAGACAGCTTTAAATATGAAATTACCAATTAACAGTATTAAAGAATATACACAGTGTAATTTAGAATTAGAGAAAATTTTACATATACTCTCAACTAAGGTAGGAGAGGTAGAAGGATATACAGATTTTTGTAAAATGTATGAAGGTATATATATTGGAGAAATCGTAAGTAAGGAACAACATCCTGATGCAGATAAATTAGGAGTATACAAAATTACAATTGGAGAGCCTGAAGATATTCAGGTAGTTGCAGGAGATAAGAGCTTAAATGTAGGGGATAGAATAGCGTACATTAAACCGGGGAATATTGTACCATCTACTTACAATACTTCAGAGGAATTTAAGATAAAGGCAGTTAAAATGAGAGGTATACTCTCTAATGGTATGTTGTGTTCCGAAAAAGAATTAAATATTGGAACAGATCATACGAAGGTATTAGTATTAGATAGTGATGCTGAAGTAGGTAGTACATTTGCACAGTATTTTAAACTTAACGATACCGTAGTTGATATAGAGAATAAAGCGTTAACAAACCGTGGAGACCTCTTTGGAATAATAGGGCTTTCTAGGGAGATAGCAGGAGCTCAAAACATACCATTCATTAGTCCACAGTGGTACAAAAAAGAAGATATTGATATTGAAGTAGGTAGTACATTACCAATAACTGTATCAAATGAAGCTTCTAATCTATGCCCAAGATATATGTGTGTATCTTTAGAAGATGTATCAGTCACTCAATCCCCAGTATGGTTAAAATCCATATTAATTAAATCTGGTATTAGACCAATAAATAATATTGTAGATATTACTAATTACCTTTCAATATTAACTGGTCAACCATTACACGCATTTGACTATGACAAAGTAGTAAGAAATGACCCAAGTAGTAATCCTAATGCACATATTACTATTAGGTTAGCAAGAGTAGGAGAGAGAATACATACATTAGATGGCAATTTAGTAGAGTTAACGGATAATAATCTAGTAATAGCGGATAGTACAAACGCAATCGCTATTGCTGGCGTAATAGGGGGTATAGATACAGAGATAGATATAAATACAAAGAGAATCATAATTGAGAGTGCTAGCTTTGACAAATTTAGTATTAGAAAAACCTCTATGGAGTTAGGTATATTTACAGAAGCTGTTACAAGATATACTCGAGGACAAGATCCTAATCTCTGCTTACCAATACTACTTAAAGCAGTGGAGTTCGTAAAAGAGATAGGGGGAGGTAAAGTCTCTAGTAGTGTAGTAGACTCATACCCTAATCCTTCAGAACCTAAAAATATATCTATAAGTATATCCAAATTAAATACTCACTTAGGTACTATACTTAGTAGAGATGATATTAAAAACATATTACTAAATATTGAATACAAGATATTAGAGAAATCAGAGGATGGAGAATATATTACAGTATGTCCTCCTGTATTTAGAACAGATATATATATCCCTGAAGATATCTATGAAGATATTGGTAGAATATATGGATATGAAAATATTGTAGCTAGATTACCACTAAGGGATATTAGAGCTAGTAGGAAGAATAGTAATATATATTTAAAAACCTCTATTAGAAATATCTTAAGTAACTCTGGTTGTAATGAGTTAGATACATACAGTTTTACAAGTATTAATACAATACAAAGAAGTAAACAAGACCCTAATATTGCATATCATATTAAGAATGCTCTCTCTCCTGATTTACAATTTATGAGAGTATCTCTAATATCATCTCTTTTAGAAAAAAGTAAATACAATATACAAAAAAATATTAATACATTCTGTCTATATGAATTTAATATCCCACACTTAAAGGGGTATGTAGATAGTTTTAAATTACCTAAAGAGGATTGGCATCTTTCATTACTCTTTTGTTCTAAAGAAAACATATTAGAGGGTAATCCCTACTATCAAGTAAAAAAATATTTTGAAAAAGTTTCTAACTCTTTGAATATTTCTTCCTTAAGATATGAGTTAATATCTGAAAGCTCTCAAGTAGATATTCCCATATGGATTAAAAATATACTACCTACATTTAGTAGTAATGGGGCTGTACTAATTAAAAGTGTAAAAAATGGTAAAGAAAGTATATTAGGAGTAATGGGTGATATAGATGGTGAGGTTAAGAGTAATTTTAAGTTACCAGAATATACAGGAGGAATAGAACTTAATCTAGAAGAGGTAAAAAGAGTTATAGGCAAAGAGAGTAGGTATGTGGAGGAATCTAAGTATCCCGCTATCTATCAAGATATATGTCTTTCAGTACCAAGTACCATTAAGTACAACCAATTAGAAAGCTTAATACTTCAGATAATAGATACAAGAGATAGGAAGGGTAATATAGAGTGTATAGATATATATCAGAAAGAGAAAGAGAGTAAGAATATTACAGTAAGAGTAGGTATAGAGCATAGAAATAAGACATTAACAGATAAGGAATACTCTAAAATAAAGGCTAGAATAGAGGAGAAAGTTAAGGAAATAAACTAGCCATTAGATCTATTACCCGGTTTTACAACAGGTAACTCTACAGTTACTTCATCTTCTTCTACTTTGAACTTAATAGTTTCAGTATCACTCTTATCATAGTTATCCTTCGCATATACTGTAATAATATGTTCTCCAACAGATAGAGTAGAAAGAGAGTATGTGAGAGAGAAGGTACTTCCATTTAAAGTTGCACCCGCTAGTACATTTCCATCTATAGATATTGAGAACTCAGTTATACTCTCTAAGAACCTTACCTCACCTTTAATATCTATACTTGCACTCTTCTTATACTTACTATTATTCAAAGGAGAATCTAATTCAATTATAGGTGCATCATCTGTACCCAAAGGTAACGGACATACACCTGTTTCAGGTTGAGTAAAGATATATGCTAATTTCCCATCTGTTAAGAATTTCTCATAAGTACTTTGCTGAAGTTTGTTTTCTAACTTAAAAGTAAGTAAAACTTTACTCTCTAGCAATCCGTATTTCTCTGCTAATGTAAGATTAGTAGGAATTAACCCATTTGTTTTACATACAGTTATACTCTTTCTATCATCCACCTGAGGAGGCCTACCAGCAATATATACTGTTGCTTCTTTAGCACAATTTACACCCTCTGCAGGGACACCACCTGTATCTTTACATACAGAGGTAGATAGAATACCAGCAGGTCTAGTAAATAACTCTACTTTATATTTATCCGCTAACCTATTTGTAATAGAGTAGGCAATTGGTAAAGGTACTGATACTCCCCATGCACCTGGTACAACCGTATTATCATTATTACCTGCCCATACACCTACTACTAAGTTCTTGTGATACATAACTGAGGTTAAATCTTTAGGACCATCTGTAGTACCCGTTTTAAAACATACATTACTACCCTTAACTCTGGCATATTGTGGTCCAATTCTATCTCCATGACCACCTAAATCACAAAGGATATAGTTAAGAAGATATATCTCTTTCTGATCAATAACCTGCTTACCATCTCCTACCTTTGTTTCTTTTAACACATTTCCCTTAGAATCCTCAACTTTAAGTATTGATACAGTATCATTTCTTACTCCTTCATTTGCAAATACTCCAAATGCTGCAGTATGCTCAAGTAATTTCATTTCTCCAGCACCTAATGCTAATGCTAAACCGTAGTCTCCCTTATTTCGTAATGTAGTAATACCTAACTTCTCAGTTGTTTGTAAAAATGCATCTATACCTGCTAACTGTAAGGTATATACAGATGGAAGATTTCTAGATCTACCTAAATTCTTTCTAGCAGTACCAATACCTTCAAACTTCTTATCCCAGTTATCTGGTTTGTAGTTTCCAAAACTCATTCTAATATCTGGTGCTAATGTCCATGGCCCATATCCTCTTGAAAATGCAGCAAGATATACATACGGTTTTGCAGAAGAACCAACCTGTCTATTACTTGTTGTAATATTTACATTACCATCTACTTTAGGATTATCTGTATTCCAGTAATCTATAGAACCAACCATAGCTAATATCTCTCCTGTATTTGGATTCATAACTACAGCAGCACCATTGTTTACTTTGTATGGTAACCCATTCTTCTTAATACCATTTACAACCTCTTCTTGAGCTATTTCTTGTATAGAGTAATCAAGTGTAGTAGTTACTTTAAGACCACCTCTCTCAACCCTATCTACTCCAAACTCTTCTTCTAAAAGCTGTTTAACATAGAATACAAAGTGAGGAGCCTTAATATCTATTCTGGTGCTTGTATATACTAATTCTTCCTCTTTAGCAGCCTCAATTTCTTCTTTAGTAACTCCTGTTAAATTCTTATGTTTTAACATCTGATCTAATACAAATGTCTGCCTTACCTTTGCTAATTCAGGATTAGTTCCAAACAAAGGAGAGTAGGTACCTGGGCTTGATATTAAACCGGCAATTAATGCACTCTCTGCTAAAGTAAGTTCACTTACATCCTTAGCAAAATATGCCTTAGCTGCAGCTTGAAAACCATAATTAACACCTCCCAAAGGAATCTCATTCATATACATTTGTAAGATTTCATCCTTAGTTAGAGTTTGTTCAACTTGCATAGTAATCAAAATCTCCTTTATCTTTCTTGTATATGTCTGTTGATATATTTCATCACCTAATATGTCATAGAGTAGGGTACTCTTTATTAACTGCTGTGTAATTGTACTTGCTCCTCTTACAATTTCACCTTTGGTAAAGTTTTGTATAACGGACATAACAATACCTGCATAATCTAACCCCTTATGTTGGTAAAACTCTATATCTTCAGCTGCTAGTAATGCCCATTTAGTATGTTCTGGTATATTCTCCAAAGAAACAAATTCTCTATTCTGATTACCATATACTGTATAGAGGAGAATACCCTCTCTATCATATATCTTAGTGCTTTGATCTGAAGTTCTCTCTACTAGCTCATCTGGAGAAGGTAGAGAGTTTTGCATATTTTTTAAATATACTCCTGCTACTATTAATCCTAAACATCCAATAAAGAAGGCAATGCCAAAGAGTATGTAAAGGATTTTTCTAATTTTAGTCTTATTAAACCTATTACTAATACTACCTGTAGCTCTGTTATTAAACCTACTCTTACCAACATTCTTGCTATTATATTTCCTAATTCTGTTATAGCTATTTAAAGAAGATACTTTTCTTCTTTTAGGTAACCTACGTTTAGATTTTGATACTGACATACTATATTTCATATACCTTTTAATATATATTATTTACCCCTAATATTCAACAGAAGAAGATTAATGATATAATCTGAGCATGGAAAATAAAACATTATCAAAATTACCATATAAGGGTACTACAGATATATATCCAGAGCAGATGTATATTAGAAATTACCTTTTTAATGTATGGGAAAAGGTAGCAAGACAATTTGGATATGAAGAGTATGATACTCCATACATAGAAGAGGCTGCTCTTTATAGAGTTAAATCTGGTGACGATATAGCTAATAACCAGCTATATTCTTTTGTTGATAAAGGTGGAAGAGAGATAGCCTTAAGACCAGAGATGACTCCATCATTAGCTAGATTAATTGCAGCTAAGAAAAATGAACTTACATTACCAATTAGGTGGTTTAATATCGGAAGATATTACAGATATGAAAAACCACAAAGAGGTAGAACAAGAGAATTTGTTCAGCTTAATCTAGACATATTAGGAGTACCAACTATTCAAGCAGAGTTAGATGTACTTCAATATATAAATGCTGTAATGGAGGAATTAAAAGCTCCTAAAGATACATATGAATTAAGGATTAATAATAGATATCTTTTAGACTATCTTTTTGATGAGATATTAAACCTAGATGAAGATAAGAAGGGAAAGGTTGGTAGAGCAATAGATAACTATCTTAAACTTTCTTCAACTGACTTTAACCTCTATTTAGAAGAGATAGGGTTAGATAAAGAGCAAGTAGAAAAAGTTCTAAAATTCTTAACCTTAACTCTTGATGATTTAAAAGATATAGATTGTAGAGGAGCAAAGGAGTTAACTGAGCTATTTGATAAGGCTAAACAGTTATCTATAGGTAATCTAAAATTCTCACCATATATAATGAGGGGGTTACAGTACTATACAGGTACTGTGGTAGAAGCTTACGATATAGGTAGTCAAGAAAACCCCAGAGCTTTATTTGGTGGTGGTAGATACGATGACCTTCTTTCAATATTTGGGCAAGAGAAACTTCCTGCATTTGGAATAGGGTGGGGTGATGTAACTACCTTAGACTATCTATCTACATATAATCTTTTGCCCGAGTTAAAAACTGATATAAAAGTATTTGTTACTCTAATGGATGATTCTTTGTATAACGAAAGTTCTAACATTACTAAATATCTAAGAGAAAAAGGTATTAATACTCAGATGCAATTAGTAAGTACAAAATTAAGTAATCAGCTTAAATATGCTAGTAAAAAAGAAATACCTTGGGTAGTGATAATAGGGGAAGAAGAGAAATCTAAAGATGTTATCCAATTAAAGGATATGAATACTAGAGAATCTCTCTTACTTAAGAAAGAGGAGATAATAGAAAGAATACTTTCAAACTAACTTTTGAAAATAATATACAGCTAGTATTAATACGCATACACTTACCTTAATAATAACGTAGTATACCCAACACTTAGTATTCTACAAACTGTTGAAAATACAAAATGGAAAGCGATATTAAGGAGTATGCAGGTATTATATTTGTACCTCCTAGAAAGGAGATGTATATTAGACAGAAAAGGATATCTCTAACAGAATTCGAATCCATATTTATTGATTACATGATTGAGTATAACGGGTACTGTAACCTTGATTCCTTCGCTAAATATCTTTCTGATTTATGTCAAAAGAATCAGTGTAAAAAGTGTTTAGTGGTATATATAAATAGGTTAAGAAGAAAGATATATTATCAGACAGGAGAGAAAGTTATTAGATCTAAGTACTCATTTGGATATTTTATACAACCTTAAACCTTTTTCTTCCATTCATTTATTTTGTTTAATGCCTCTATTGGAGTAAGGTTATCTGTATCTATTTGTTGTATTTCTCTCTCTATCTCAGATTCTTTAGCTAAAAATAGAGGGAATTGATATGCACTTTGTACACCATTACCATTCTTACTATCTAATATTTTACTTTCTCTTAAATTCGTTTCTTTAGTAAACATCTGCTCCTGTTCAAAACTTTCTAATATCTCATTAGCTCTTTTAATTACCTTGTCTGGTAATCCAGCCATCTTAGCAACATATATACCGTAACTCCTATCTGTACCACCCTCTACAATCTTTCTTAAAAATATTACAGTACCTTCATTAATATCTTCTTCTACTAATACATTGAAGTTTTTTACCCTATTAGGAATCTTCTCTGCTAATTTAAGTAACTCATGGTAGTGGGTAGCAAAGAGAGTTCTTGCTTTTAATTCTTTTACTAGATACTCTGCTAATGCCCAAGCTATACTAACACCATCATATGTACTTGTACCTCTACCTATCTCATCTAAAACTATTAGGCTGTACTTAGTACCATTATTTACAATATTAGCTGCTTCATCCATTTCTACCATAAAGGTACTTCTTCCTCGAGAAAGATCATCTGATGCTCCAACTCTAGTAAATATTCTATCTACTAAAGAGAGTTCCATACTCTTTGCTGGTATATAGCAACCTATCTGAGCAAGTAGTACTAACACAGCTACTTGCCTAATATATGTGGACTTACCTGACATATTAGGTCCAGTAAGAATAGACATAGAGCAGGTAAGAGAGTCCAAGTATGAATCATTGGAAATGAAATCTTCATCACTTAAAGTTTCTACAACAGGGTGCCTTCCTGCCTCTATTTTAATTACTCCATCTTTCTCACCCATTTCATATATGGTTGGTTTACAGTAATTTTTCTCTATTGAGAGTTGAGCAAATCCAGAGAGTACATCCATTTTAGAAATATCTAAAGAGAGCTCCTGTAGTTGTGGAATATACTGTATTAATGATTCTCTAAAATCATTAAAGAGTTTGTACTCTAATTCATTTAACTTATCTTGTGCTCCTAGAATGATATCTTCTTTTTGTTTTAATTCCTCTGTAATATATCTCTCACTATTTACTAATGTCTGTTTTCTGATATATGTATCTGGTACTTTATCTTGCTGAGCTCTAGTTACCTCTATGTAATATCCAAATACTCTATTAAAACCAATTTTAAGAGTAGATATACCTGTATCCTTTTTTTCATTTTCTTCAAAATCTTTTATCCAACTCTTACTATCTCCAGAAAGAGCTCTTAGTTCTGAAACTTTCTCATTGTAAGAGGATTTAATAATGCCACCATCAGTTAGAGATGTTGGAGGAGCATCTACAATACATTCATCTATACTATTTGGTAAATCTATTAAGAGAGTATGATACTCATCTAATATTTTAACTAATTGGGGAATAGGGGAGAGTTCTTTTCTTAATTTAGATATCTGTTCTAAAGATATCTGTAAGCCTTTTAGATCTCTTCCATTAGCTCTTCCTAACCCAATCTTACCTACAATCCTCTCTATATCACTAACTTGAGAGAGTATTTCTCTTGTACTACTTAATAACTCTCTATCACTTAGAAATATCTCTACCATATTTAATCTCTCTTCTATACCTTTTTTCTCTATCAACGGATTAAGTATCCAAGAGTAGAGTAATCTCTTACCCATTTGGGTAGAGGTAAAATCAATTATTGAAAACAGTGAGTTATGTATATCATTACTGTACGAGCTACTTACTAATTCTAAATTCCTAATGGTAGCCCTATCTAATATCATATTACTATTGAGATTTTTTCTTCTCGGTTTTTTAATATGTCTAGGCTCCATTAACTGAGTCTCTTGTATATGTTTTAATATCATAGATACTGAACATATACTTGCTTCTTTACCCTCTAATCCTAAAGATTCCATATTAGAGATTTCGAAAAACTCCTTAATTAACTCTTCGCAATACTTAATATTTTGTAATCCTTTACCTAAAAACTGTACAGGTAAAGTAGGGAATGTAATATCTTTTTCACTTTCAAGCAGTAATATTTCTGAAGGATCAAAGGAGGATATTACACTTTCAATATTTTTAGGTAAGTATTTACTCTGTATCCATATTAATTCACCAGTAGAGATATCACACAGAGATATTCCTAAGTCATTTTTAATTTTACAAAATGAACATATGTAATTACTCTTAACAGAATCTTCACTATCAAGTGTTCCTGGTGTCACTATTCTAGTTACTCCTCTCTTTACAATACCTTTAGCAAGCTTAGGATCTTCTAACTGGTCTACTATGACTACACAGTATCCTCCTCTAACTAATTTAGGAAGATATTGATCTAGTGCCTTATGAGGGAATCCTGCCAAGGGAGTAGGGTTACTACTTTTATCTCTAGCAGTTAATGTAATATTTAATACCTTAGAAGTAATCTTAGCGTCTTCACCGAAAGTCTCAAAGAAATCTCCCATTCTAAAAAGTACTACCTTATCTGGGTACTGTTTTTTAAAACGAAGATACTGATCCATCATTGGTGTCTGTTTTATATCCGTTTCCATGGCATATTATACAGTATAGTGGGAACTATATTGATACTATTTCTTACCCAGTATGAGTTTTGCTTCCTCTTGGGATACTAATTGTCTAATACTCTTAACAGTGCTAGGTAATACAGATACACCATATACACCCTGTTTAATACAGTATTTAACTAAATCAGCATTATCTTCTACCATAACGATGATTTCTTTAGATGGAGATTTAGATATATCACATACCGTATCTACAATCTTAAGAGAGCTATTTACCCCTAGGTTATATCTTGCCTTTGTATCATCTGGTTTAAAACCTTGCATTACTCTCACTATCTTTGGCATGTCTAATATTAATCCATCTATTTTGGATTCTAATATCTCATCTGCTAGTATTACATCTGTTGGATTATCTAATATCCCATATACTCTAAAAGATGCTGTTCTTCTTAGACCAGCTGCTAGTAAACTCTTTTTAAAATCTTTCATACTTCTCTCATTCATTGGAGCGTATATACCTATATCTACATTTCTCTTCTTATATACATTTCTAACCCTTCTTACAATCTTTAATATTCTACTTAGTAACTCTTTATTCTCAAGGTAGTGTGCTAAACCATGTACATCTCCATCTAAGTCAGGATTCTCTAACTGTTTACCCTTAACAAGTGCTCTAAAGTCAGATACAGTAGAGGAACCAATAGCTAGTATTACCTGATTACCTTCTGCTAATTCAACATATTTACATATCTTTTCAGATATATCCTTAGAGTATTCTACAAACTTCTTATCTTCTACATATGCTAATAGATGTCTTTCATTTTCTAAAAGAATTTTATCTAAATCTACACATACTAAACCGTGTGAATTACCAACTAGATCTACTAATTCAGATATCTTTTCTGTAGGATTTAGAAAGACCTTAGTAGCACAAGGTGCTAAATTCATATCATGAGGAATTCGTAATACCTCTGTATCCTGTTCTACTACTTCTTCACTCTTAAGGAAATCTATACTACTAGAAAGTTTCTCCTCCTTATATGCCTCTACTACTGGATGTTGTATTTTTGGAGCCTCTATACTTTCCTTTTCAATATATATACTACCTGTATTACCATCTAGTTTTACTCTTTGACCATCTCTTAGTAATGAAGATATATCCTTAGCACCAACAACAGCAGGGATATCAAACTCTCTACAAAGTATAGCGGTATCACTGGTTAAACCACCTGTTTCAAGTATTACACCACCACTATTAATTATTAAAGATTCCATCTCAGAAGAGAACTCTTTAATTACTAATATCGTATTCTTACTTACAGCAATATCTTTACCCTTAAAAGCTAATATTACTAATCCGCTAGCTACTCCAAAACTCCCTCCTAATCCTTTAATTACAAAATCTTCTCTTCTTACCTCTGTCTTACTCTCTTCCTGTTTATCCTGTATGACTTTTGCTTTAGCTACACCTATTAATTTCTCAGTTAATGTATCATATTCATGCTTATTACTCTGTACTATCTTTTTGGCATTCTCAACTGCCTTATCTTCTAATATCCCTATACCTACATATTTCTCTAAACTCCATTTCAAAACCTCTCCCAATGTATCAAACTTAATGGATTGTTCTACTGCTTCTATTGATGGAGTATATTTCTCATATAGGTCTTTACTTTGTAATATCCATATTTTACCCCCAGACATTACCCATTCAATATTTTGAGCTCTTCTTAATTTACTCTCTACAATTAAAGATATTTTAGCAATCTCTTTAAGATATCTATCTTCAATCTTTTGCCTATGACTCCAGCTATTAGATATTGTAACCTTTTGTGTATTCTCCCTAGTATTACCTCTTTGTAAAACCCTAATCTTCATCCATTCTTGAGGAGATATTTTCTTTTCTAAAATACTTAAATCCTTTTTGTTTAGAAGGTATGTATCAGGAGTTAATTCTCCCAAAGCTATACTATCTCCCAAACCAAATACTGCCTCTATACTTAATCTCCCACTATCTTGTGTAATTGGATCTACTGTAAAAGATACTCCCGACACCTCTGCTTGAACCATCTTTTGAACAACCACAGCTAACTTAACATCTGCTAAGTTAATACCCTTTGAAGAAGCATATGAGACTACATCATCTGTAAAAAGAGATGCATATATTCTTTTTACTGACTCTAAGAGATTTTTACCACCTCTAACATTTAACTCTGTTGAAAATATTCCACTAAAAGAAACCTCTGGAGATGTAGGGAATACCACTGAAGACCTTACAGATACCCAAGCATCTGTAAAACCTGAGACCCTTGTATATGCAGAAAGAATCTCTTCCACTATCTCATCATCTAACTCTGTTTTGAGTATGGCCTTACTTACAATATCCTCATCGGGATTTTTGTCTTTAACAATGAGAGTGGATGATTCCCTTTGTAATGTATGAGAAACAACTTTATCAAATACAAAAGAAGATATTACAAAAAAATCAGGGATAGGGATATCCATATCCTTTAGTTCAAAAAGGCTTAAACCTTTTCTTCCAACAGTAGATTCTCTAAGTTTAGTAAAATTATGATCTTCCCAAAAGTAGACAGCTCTTTTGATTTTTGATATGGGCTCAGACATCTTTAAGGCAGTAATATTAACTACCTAAATGCTACCTTTAGCCTGAATTTTTTGCAAGTCAATGTAAAACTCATAGCATATTCTAGCTATTACTATTGTTGGTACAGCTAATACTGCACCCCATACTCCAAAGAGAATTAAGAATGTAATAGCGGCAAAAAGAACAAGTATTGGTCTAACTCCTACAGCATTTCCCATTACTCTTGGAATTATGAAATTGTTTTCTATCTGTTGGTATACAACAAATATTAACAGTATTATTACAGCAGTTAATGGTCCATTCACAACTAAAGCAATCAGAAGTGGGGGAATTGCAGAAAAGGTAGCACCAAGAGTAGGTATAGTAGAAAGTAGAGCTATTAATACTCCCATTGGAAGAGCAAATGGTACTTCAAAAAGAGCAAGTACAGAACCTAATACAATACCAGCTATAGAGCTAACTATTATCTGTCCTAGTAACCATCTACCTAATTTAGATTCTAATTCTAATACCAACCTTTTTACTCTACCTCTCTTTTCATCAGATGATATTCTTATCAATCCAAAATCTAAGATATTGTTATGATCTATTACCAAATATATTGAGAACACTATTGCAGCAAATATTATGGATGTCCAACTAAAGAGTCCTCCTACAGTACTAGCAATACTATCAAAGCTATCTACAAAGGTTAATCTCTCTAACCAATCTGTTACTAATCTATTAATTGTAGTCGAATCTAATACAAACTCTCCAATACCAAATCCTTCTAAATTCAAAAGTAAACTCTTTATCCAAAGAGGTACACTTTCAACCAATTTATCAATCTGTCCTATGAAAGGTATAACTACAACAGATACAACTGCTAGTACAAATATTATTCCAATGAAGTAAGTAAGAGTAACAGCCCATCCTTTGGGAATCTTCTTTTGAACAAACCACTTAACAATGGGTAGTGCAGAAGACATAACTACTAGACTGATAAAGAGAAATAGGGCCATTGTAAATAGCTGTTCACCCCAAAGTAGTATACCTAATACAGAGAGTACTAGTAATAGAATTTTCCATGAGAACTCTATTACTACAGCAGGTTTTCCTTTCTCTTTTTTAACCTCATGGTATTCTTCAACCTTTTTTACAAACTCTTTCTGTTTATCTTTTCTCTCTATCTTCATATTTAACATTTATTAAGATTTTTAATATTAATCTATAGATATTATATCAAATATATATATTAATCAGTATTAATCTTTTTACTTGTTAACGGTATTAATTTTGCCGCTATTATAGATGATATTGGTACTACTAGAAGTATTCCAATACTTGATGTTAATGTTCTAACTACCTCTTCTGCAATTACATCTGTTTTTAATACCTCTCCTATACCTCCACTATTGTAGGTAAGTAACATGACTAAAGCAAAACTAGAACCAGCGTAAGCGATAAAGAGGGTATTTACCATAGAAGAGATATGATCTCTACCAATATTCATAGCTTTAGAGTAAAGCTGTAATGTACTCAATTCTCTATTAGCATGATATAGCTCTTGGATAGCTGATACCTGACTCATTACAACATCATCTAGTACACCCATAGCACCAATTAATATACTAATGAAAAATACTCCACTTAAATCTATAGCTCCATCTGTTTGACTTAGTAGTAAGAAAGCCTCTTCACTTCCAGAACCATCTACATGGGTAAGTGTAGTAAATATCTTAGCGAATATACCCACTATTAATATTCCAATGATTGTAGATATTACAGCTACAGTACTCTTCATATTAAAACCATGGGATACGTACATAATGATTACTAGAGTAAAGAGTACTGTCATAATACCAATAATCATTATATCTGCTCCTCCTAAAATCTTTGGTATTGCCCATAGATATAATATTAGGAGTGTTAATGCTAAGCTTACTAAAGAGCCCAACCCTTGTCTTCTTCCAACCAATATCGCTATTACAGAAAATATTATTAGAAGCAGTAACATAGAATCTCCTCTTACATACCCAGTTATACTCCATGCCTCATTACCAAATTCATCTGAGACAGAGGTAATATATACCCTGTCTCCTTCCTTAAATTTAGGCTGCTCTGTTTCAGAGAGTATAGGTGCTGTTCTTTCCTCTGTTTCTAACTGAGGTATATTAACAATATATTCAAAGCAGTTATAACCCTCACTAAACACTTCAGAGCAGGGGACTTGTTCAAAACTTTTTACAACTCCCTCGTAAGAAATCTCTTCTTGAGCAAATACACTGCTAAACGAAAAGAGTGTTAGAAGGATTAAAATGGTATATATTTTTTTCATATCTTCCATTATACAAAAAAGAGGAGGTGTATACCTCCTCTTCTCATTTACTCTTTAAAACAGTCCTATCTCTTGTTCTT
>DAINAD010000004.1:0-17790 GCA_036733605.1 Patescibacteria group bacterium
GGGTAAGATCTTTAGATGATTTTATGGGAACAAAAGAATTAGAAGATGGTACCGTAGTAAATAGATTTGAATTTGTTAGTGAGAGATAAATAGGTACAAAACAGTCCTGTTTTTAAGTTCCATTCCCAAAAGTGTATCCCACCATTTCCTACTACCCTAATCCTTTTTATCTCCATATCTTCCTGTAACAGGATCTTTAAATAGAAAATGTTTAGGGGGATAGTATGTAAAAATACTAAATTTTAAAGTAATAATTAAGATTAATATTAAAGATATAAACTCATTAAATAAGGATATATTATTTTTAAGAATAATATATTCAAACAACAAACCTAATACTATTGCTATATAAAAGATAAGGATTGTAAATATTAAAGGTATTTTTTTAAGTATTAAACGAAGAGGTTCATACATTAAAGGAATAGATACTATTTCAATAACATATAAAACTAATATTCCATTAATTAAGTTTGTATATTCACTATTTAAAACAATATATTGAAATACCATTACCAATAGAGTAGGTGCTACTAATAATTTCATATGCTCCCATGTACTTTCATTTACTGCAGAAAAGATATGCAAAAGAATTCCGTTTTTTAACCATCCATGAGTAAAATGCAAAAGAGTACCGAATACTGAAAGAAAAAAGAAAGAAATTATTAATACACTTATCAAACTCATTATCTAAATTATATATCAAATTATAAAATCTTTTTAGATATATTTATGTTAGCAATAAATATAATATAATTTAATAAAGAAATAATTTCTTATTAAATAGCTATGTGGAAATGTCCAAAATGTCATAGAGAATTTTATAAAGATAACCAATCTCATTCCTGTGTATTCTATCCAATTGAAAATCATTTTAAGAGTAAGGCTGAATCAAAAATTCTTTTTGACCTACTTATTAATAAGATAGAATGTGAAATTGGAAAGGTAAAAATAGAATCTCTGCCATGCTGTATACATCTAGTAAGTAACTATACCTTTAGTGGAGTATGGATATTAAAGAATAAGATAAGGATAGATTTTCGGGTAAACTACCCAATACAGAGTGAAAGGATAGTAAAAGAAGAGAAATTGTCTCCTAATAGGAATCTGTATTACCTTGATATAAAGGATGAAGAAGATATTGATAAAGAAATATTAAAGTGGATAGGAGATTCATATCATTTAAAGAAATAGTGAAAAATAATTCTATCTTTAAGTTCCATGCCTGAAAGTATATCCCACCATTATCCAATTACTGTATAATACCCTTATGAACAAAATATCATGTGCAGGAGTAATATTTCTTACCTCTGATAATAAAGTACTGTTAGAGGATAGGAGAAAAATTAATAAACATGGAGAACATTGGAGCTTCTTTGGAGGTTCTGTTGAGAAAGGGGAAACACATAAACAGGCTATGAAAAGAGAGATTAAGGAAGAGATGGGATACGATATTAAGAAGTATTCATATTTTAAAAAATATACCTTTATTCCCACTAATAAACCTGACTTACAATTAACATATCATATGTATTTAGCGAAAGCCCCTGATATAGATACATTAAACATACATAGTAGGGGAGGAATTAAAGTATTTACTCTTAAACAAGCTCTTAGATTAAAAATAACTGAAAAAGATAAAGAGATACTTAATGATATTAGAGTTAGTTTAAATATTAAATAATGTAGACTTTTTCCTTAATACCTTTTAAATACTACTGTACTTTCCCATACACGTTTGACAACTACTACACATAGGTGTACAGTATTAAGTATGACAACTATCAACAAACGTAGATTAACTCTTTTTATCAACCCCGCTATCATTAAACAAGCGAGAGCTCAAGCTATTGTTGAAGAGTTAACTCTTACTCGTTTTGTTGAGAAAGCACTCATAAAGTATCTCCCCACAGAAACAATAATCAAAAAACCTGAAAGCCGATAAGGAGTTGGATCCTTATTTCTTGGACTTAAAAGGTATTACAGAAATAATCCAAAGATTAATTTAATTAAGGTTTAAAGCAATGACAGAAATAGTCAAAGAGTCAGTAACGACTCAAAACGAAGGTCAAGTAGAAGCAGTAACTACTGAGACTAAAAGAGAAGCCAGTGGGTTTCAAACAATTGAATATATAATATATTTCCTGTTTGGAGTATTAGATATACTCCTAATATTTCGTATTCTTCTTAAATTAACAGGTGCAAATACTTCAAGTGGTTTTGTTAATCTTATTTATGATATTACCAACATCTTTATATTACCTTTCCAAGGAATGTTTAGTGGAAGTAGTTCAACAACTTCTGTATTTGAGCCATCAGTACTTATAGCTCTAGTTGTATACGCTTTCATAGCTTGGGGTATTGTAAAATTAATTCGTATATTTTCTGGTGAGAAACAGGATTAATCCTGTAATTAATTAAATTTTGTATAAAAAGGAAAGGAGGTTACAAATATGGATCTATTATACATAATTGTTATTGTTTTAGTAGTTATGTGGTTAGGTGGTTTCTCTACGAAGGTAGGAGGAAAATTAATCCACTTACTACTTGTTCTTGCAGTAATTATCTTACTATTCAGGTTATTAACATAACGAAAGTAACTTTTCTAAATTTTATTTGAGTAATATCTTATGACTCTTTCACTTACAACTTTAAGCCCTTTTGCATCAATATTATTTGGTGTATTAATACTTATCTTTCCTAAATTCCTTAACTATCTAGTAGCTGCATACCTTATTATTATTGGTATTCTAGGGCTTGGGTTAATAAAATAATATAAACAGAATAACTGCTTATATCTAAATTCTATCTATCTTACAATGTTGAGTAACGAAAAAATTGAAATAAAATGTCCATCATGTCAAAAGACTCTGTCATATACTGTAGATCAATTACAAAAAGGGCAATCTACTAAATGTCCTCATTGTGGGAATGAAATAAGATTTGAGGAATCAAATCCGGGAGCAGTAGGTAGGTTGGAACAGAAAACTAAACAATCTCTAGAGGATATTGATAAGAAAATAACGATGACAATAACTAAATAGTATATTTATTATTCTCCTATTTCCAAAGTAACCGTATAAACAAGAGTTCACTATTTTCATTTTAAAGAGTATCCTAATCCTTTTATATTTTTTGATATAATTATTTGTAGGTCGGTTGTGAGTTGGTAGAAGCTCACATTGCAAGTTCCTAACTATACGCCATAAAAAGCGAAGATAGTGTGGGGCGTTTAGCATTCTAGCGGTGCAAGTCCGACGACCTACAGATTTGTATATAATACAATCCTATTTTTGAGTTACATCCTTAAAAATATATCCTCATATTTTTTTCAATATGATTAAGAAGTTATCTCCAAAAACGAATAAAAAATATATTAAAAAAGTAGAGGATATTCATAAACAGTGCGTATTAGAAAATAACTCAGGTTATTACAATACTAAACAAATTAAAGAATGGCTATCAACTATCTCTTATAAAAATATTAAGAATCAACTAGATAATACTTCTTGGGTAATAATAGAAGAAAACACTTGTATATTAGGTTTTGCACAATACAGTTTAGAAGAAAAAGAGATTTTTCAAATTCAAATAGATTCTCAATTTCAAGGAAAAGGATATGGTAAGAAGTTGTATAAATATATTGAAACTGATTTTATTCAAAATAATATCACTGAGATTTCATTGTTTTCCACTTTAAATGCTGTATCTTTTTACAAGAGAATAGGTTTTAAAATAATAAAAAATATAGAATTTCAACTAGTTACCACCTCTGTACAAATGGTAGCAATGAAGAAGGCAATATGAACTAATCCTTTTTCATTAAAGATACAGAATTTATAAGTATCATTTTTCTCAACCTTAATCTTATTTACATCATCATATTAAATCCTTATTATGTATTTAATATGATTTTGTATATTACCTCAAACAAAAATAAAATAGTTACTGCAAACAACCATCTTAAACCCTTTGGTATACAGTTAGAAGGTATGACAGTAGAAGGTATCATAGAGCCTCAAATAGAGGATATTTTAGAAATATCTAAATCAAAAGCTAAACAAGCATATGAGAAAATTAAAAAACCTCTCATTGTAAGTGATTCTGGATGGATGTTTACTGCCTTAAATGGTTTTCCTGGTCCATATATGCACTACATTAATAAATGGTTTACTGCTAATGATTTTCTTAATCTAATGAAAGAGAAAGAGAATAGGGAGATAATATTAAGAGAGTGTGTAACGTATATAGATAAAAAGCAATTAAAAACCTTTGTATATGATAATAAAGGGACTGTACTTAAAGAAGCTAGTGGAGAGTCTACACCCTTAGATCAAATAGTTACATTTAAAGATGATATGAAATCTATGGCAGTATGTGAGAATGAAGGTATTACAAGAATACCTCAAAATGAATTATGGTTTGATGTAGGTAAATGGTTAAAAGAGAAGGTATTAGAGTAGGGGATACTGCCCATAGTAATACGAATTCCTGTATAATGTAGCTCTTAATCTATTATTTATCTCAATAAGAAATGGTATATGACTATAATGAGTCAACAGGTGAATCAGAACAAAACTCAATAGAGACAATAAATAAATGTATCTTAGATATGTTTACTGAACAAACTGATTCTTCAAATTTTTTCAATGGTATTGTAGATGATATCAATGTTAATGATGTAGATAGATATATTAATGCTTTGGAGATAAATAAAAATCTTCCAAAAGAACTCCCAGCCCTTATAGAAAATCCTACCTTTAAGCATATCCCTATTAAAGATATAAATATCTTTGCTCAGATGTGTGATTACTCTGGTATAAAGTTTGATGAAAAACTTTTTCAAAAAAAACAAAAGGTATATATAATTGAATCCACTGATTACGCTATTTCCATAATCCCTATACAATTGGATGAAAAATTTTTAAGTATAAATATTTCCTCTCTTCAAGATGCTCCAGAATTTCTAATGGATATGTATAATAAAAAGAGAAAGATGGAATTAAAGGATATTAAATTTGTTAAATTACAACCAAACAATAGACAAGAGTAGGGGATATTTAGTATAATGATAACTATAGGCTAATATCTGTCCTAAAAATAACAAATGGAAAAAGAAATACAAAAATGGGGTGACAACTTAAAATATCCTGAGATATACCCAAGATTAGAGAATTTTGCACCTAAAGAGCTACTCAATTACGAGATAGCGAATATGATAACTGCTTATCAAAAGAGAGAGAACTTAGATAGTTTAAACATAGCTGAATTAGGAGCTGGACCAGCACCAATATCCAAAATACTTACACAAACTGATCCTCAAGCATATCAATGTAAAGCATTCGATATAAATCCCAAAATGAGAGGAGAGGAATCATTATCTTTTGAATATGATTCTAATTTTGATTTAACAGACCCCACGTTACCCGAAGAAGAGTTAGGTAAATATGATGTAGTAGTATTAGAAAATGTTTTGTATGCTACCTCCATGTCTCCTAATGGAACAGGTAAATATACTCATGACGAGGCTAATTTACTTAAAGTAGCAACTTTAAAAAAGGCTGCAGCAATGTTAAAACCAGAGGGTATTTTAATATTAACTGACCCTTTAAACAAAACTGAAGATTTTGGAATAGGGAGAATAATAGAATTTCTAAACAAAGAAAGAGAAGCTATCAGTGAATTAAATAGAGGAAAGAAGAATCTTTTAGAAGTCTTTCTTAAAAATCTTACTGACAAGGAGATGAGAAAGATGTTAAAGATAAATAAAAAGATTATGGCTAAGGCAGTATTAAATGATGAAAAAGAAATGTCTAATATAATACAGTACACAAATCTTTTCTACCCTCCAATATATTGGAATCCAGATACATACCTAGGAAGTAATTTAACAACTGTATTAAGAAGAAATGATGAGAAAATTAAGTTAGATAACTGTGAATCAACTATTTTAAATAACCCCATACTTTTAGAAGGAAGAAGTAATCCTAAGATATTACACTGGATAGGAGAATTTAGAAAAAGAATATACGCTATGTCCAATGCTACTAACAACTTACCTGAGGTAGATAAATATGATATAAAGCCAGAAGGAATAATTGCTGTATACCCAAGTAAAAATGGATTAGGAATAGGTGCTACAGCAACTCTACAACAAAGAGGGGAAATAGGGCTTGATATTGAACATTTAATGAAACCCGAGAAGAATTCTTTTTATAACCAGATGATTCAAGAAATTTCTTCTAAAAGTAAACAGATTGCAGATAAAATAGCTTCAGGAAAAGAAATTAAATTCGCAGAAATAAGAAGACTTGCTGCAGATAATCTAAGTCATTCTGATTTTGTTAAATTCTTCCAAAGTCTTTGTGATATCTTCTTTAATTACTCAAAGAAAAACGATATCGATGTAGTTCTTTTTGTATCCGATGAGAAAAGAGCAAAAGCTTTTAATATAGCTAATAGGAAAGCACAATTCCAAAAGATAGAAGGATTTAAACTAAATAGAGAAAATCCTGAGTTCCAAACTATGATGGTATGTGCTGCTAACTACTTCTTTAAAGATTGGAAATCTATACTTTCTGAAGATGAAATTAAATATATAAATGATTTATCACTATTAATTACAAACGGAGATATATGGTCTGATGTAATTAAGGATAAACCTGAAAAGAATCAATATCAAAATGCTGTTAAAAAGCTTTTAGATACAGCCCCTGATAATGTATCTATCTACTTTACAGATTATCCTATGTATGACTAGACTATATTTCTAGAATACATTAATATTAAGGATATAATATTCTTAATAGAAATGCCCGATGTATATTTACATCCTTTACGTATTACAAATTCTAGGACATCTTGGCCTACTCTCATTACTATTTCCTAAATTAAAAGAAAATAAGTCCTTAGCAGGCCTAATTGTTTTTAACCTAAGTATAATAGCTTGGATTGTAATATCTTGGTTAATCATTGAAAATTATAATAAAGAATATGTAATATGGTTTGTCAGATCTTCATATTTAGTTACCTCTATTGCATTGTCTAGTTTCGTCGTATTCGTAAGAAGTAATCTAAAAAAGAAATTCGATTGGGTTAGCCTCTTAGTTATAATTCTTTCTTTTATTACCTCAGCACTATCATTTACAAACTTAATTGTTAAAGATGTCATCTTAAATGAATCTACAAAATTAGTACCAGTTATCTTCGGTAATTTGTCCTTCCTTTTTATAATCTACTTCCTCTTTGGAGTAGTGATATTAGTACTCTCTGTAGTTAAAAATAAAGAGAATATTAAAGGAATAGAGTCATTAAGATTGAGATATGTAACTCTAGGTATGGTATTAGGAGGGGTTACAGCTTTAATAACTAATGTTGTAATACCACAATTAACAGGGAAATCTGATTCCGCCTTGCTTGGCCCTATGGCAATCAGTATTGTAAGTGTAATCACGACATACTCATATATTAGGAATAGGCTCTTTGGTATTAAATTTCTAATTCGTCGATTTATTTACTACTCTCTACTAGTAATCCTACCTCTCTTCTTTTTCTACTTCACCATACTTCTACAAAATACTCTCTTTGATGATTTCTTTGGAAGGGACTCCTTTAGCTTGGTTTTCTTCATTTCCATACTCTTTGCTCCTTCATATCTTTGGATAAGGGATAAGATTAGGGATAATTCATACTCCATACTTAAAGATAAGAAAATAGACCCGATAACTACAAAAGATAATTTCTTAAGAGAAATTAGTACTAAGTTAGATATAAATGAATTAGGAATATATACAATAAATACAGTTACTAAATATCTAGATATTAAAAAAGCTGGAATAATAATATTTAAAAAAGATAACGCCTCTGTTTTTTACACAGCATTAAGACAAATTGATAATAAAAAGTTTTCTGTTAGAGATCTCCTTCAAGTCATCTATCATTGGGATAAGGTGGGACACAGTACGGTATTAGTAAGAGATGAAATAGAGAGTAAGAAAGGTACAGATAAAAGGATAGAGAGAATACTCTTCTTTATGAAGCAAAATGATATACATGTAATATTACCTCTAAATAGAAAGGTACAACTAAATGGTGTTGTTTTACTTGGTATAAAAGAGGATAAAACACCATATACTGTTGAAGATATACACTTTTTAGAATCCATAATAATAAATGCCTCTATGGCATTTGGAAGAGCTATTCTTTACCAAGAGGTAGAGGATTTTAATAAGGTATTACAAAATAAAGTAGATATACAAACTAAAGAGCTTAAACTTAAGGTAAAAGAATTAGAAGAAGCTCGTAGAAAAGAAAACGATATGATAGATATAATGGGACATGAACTAAGAACACCTGCTACTGTAATTAAATTAAATATAGATTTCTTACATCAATTTACAAATAAATTACCTACAGATAGAGAAAGTTTTCTTAAATATATCACTAGGATAAAAGATGCTGTAGAAACAGAAATAAAATTAATTAATACATTACTTACTAGTGCTAAGTTAGCAGGAGATAAGGTAGAGATAAATCCCGAAAAGGTAGATGTATTTAAAGAAATAGATATGGCATTACATGCTGAAGAAGCCTTAGCAAAAGAGAAAGGTCTAAAGTTAGTAAATAATGTAAAAGAGGGTACATACTTCATATACGCTGATCATGCTAGAGTATCTGAAATCTTTAACAACTTAATTAGTAATGCTGTTAGATATACTCAAAAGGGTAGTATTCAAGTAGATTCTAAACAGGAAGGAAACTTTGTTAAGGTAATGATTAAGGATACAGGAAGAGGTATCTCTAAGAGTGATATCACTAATTTAGGTAAAAAGTTTTACAGAACTAAAACATATATAGAATCAAGTAAAGGAGATAATATTAATATTGTAAGACCAGGAGGAACAGGATTAGGATTGTATGTAACATTTGGATTAACCAGAAAGATGGGTGGTAGAGTAGATGTACAAAGTGAAGTAGGGAAGGGTAGTACATTTTCCATATCTTTACCTAAATATACCAATCAGAGCCAAAGTAGTGATACAGATAGTAAAGATATGTTTACTAGATTAAATCTTAAAAAGGGGAAGTAATATATCCATACACTCCTTCACGCTATTACATTTCATAAACTCACTTCTAATTTCATTTGCTCCATCAAATCCATATATATATGCTCTAAAGAATTTTTTTAATTGAGAGAAATTCTTTCTCTCACCCCATACTGTATTAAAAAGCTCTAAATGCTTCTTAAAGAGTATATATCTCTCTTCCTGAGATATATTTTCTTTACCAGAGAATATCCATGGATTAGTAATAGCTGCTCTACCAATCATTACACCATCTACTTTGTATTTTTTGTAATACTCTTTCGCCTGTTTTAAAGAGTGTATATCACCATTACCAAATATTAAGGTATCTTTTTTCATCTCATCTCTCATATCTACACACTCTGATATCTTTTCCCAATTAGCATTTAATATACCCTTACCTCTTGCTGTTCTACCATGGATAGTGAGTGCATCTAAATCTTGCTCAAGTAAGAACTTAATCCAGTCCATATCATATTCATCCCATCCTAATCTCGTTTTAACAGATATTGGTAACCCCTTACTACCTTCCTTTACAGCGTCTATTATTTCTTTTACCCTACCTCTTTCCTCTTGTATTAATCCACTACCTGCGTTTTTTTGAACTACCTTTTTAACAGAACATCCCATATTAATATCTACACCATCAAATCCTAACTTTTTTACTAACTTAGCTGCTTTGTAAAAATTTAAAGGTGTAATACCCCACAGTTGAGCTACAATTGGTTTTTCCTTTTTGTCATACTCCAACCTATGTATTACCCTCTCCTTACCTTTCGAATTTAACCCTTCGACATTTACAAACTCTGTGTAAAAGAGAGTAGGTTTGGAAGCAGTACTAACTACTTGCCTAAATACACTGTCTGTTACATCCTCCATAGGGGCTAGGGAAAATATTGGTTTTTTCATCTCTGTATATATATTCATATACCTGGATTCTACCATACAGTACTCAATCTTGAAAAAATATTGAATTTACAATAGACTTAGTGTGTATTACTGCCTAAGATATGACACAAAAAAATATATTAACAAGTAGTGGAGGACAGCAGATTCTCAATGAAAGTAAAGTTGATAGCACCTTAAGTATTGCGATATATTCGATAAAGGAATTCCTTACATGGTGGTATATTAGAATGACTCTCTGGCATTTAAGAATGTTAGTAAGGGTAGCTACTCTTGTTGATGATAATATGAGTATATCAATATTACTTAGAAATCTTTTTACCCCTTGGCATAGAGATTACACATTCATAGGGTATGTATTTGGGATATTAATAAAGGTAATATATTTACCAATAGGGATAATTACATATTTAATACTTTGTACCTTCTACTTACTACTAATCTTTGTTTGGTTACTACTACCCCCAGCATCACTCTTTTTCATTCTTAGATCAATATTAACACTTTAATATATGGCAATAGATTACGGTTGGCAAAATAGAACGGTAATAGGGTCTCACTCAAAGGATAGTAATACATTTGGGTTAGTAGATAAGACATTACCCATACTTACGAGAGAATCTGATGCTCTTTTCTTGATTACAAGAGATCAATTCTTTACAGTATCTACTCCTCAGATATCTAATGTATTAGCTAATTTCTCAAAATATACTAAATACTACGATACTGTTAGATTAGTAGCTAATGTAATGCTAATACCCGGTTTACTAATTGCATTTGGATATTTACTAAGACAGATAGGGGTTTTTGATTCAGTAAAAATATTAAAAGATTTTTTAGAAAGTAATATCTCAGATCTCCTTTTTGGTATATCAATATTTTCAGTATTTGTACTCTGGCATGATTACTACAAAGACAAGAGTCATCCTGTTAGATTACCTAAAGCCGAAAAGATACCTCTAAATGATTTAGAAGAGATTAGAAACAGTGGTTTTAAATTTGGTAGATATGCACATCTAGAAGCTATTAATTTCGTAAATGAATTAACCTTAGATATCATATGTAGGCATACTAAAAAGGATAGGATAAATACTGCAAGGATACTAGAAGAGTTAGTAGGATATCCTGAGATACAAGAGATATTTAGGAGAGCTAATATAGTGATAGATAATGATATATTAGAGAAAAATGATGTAACACAGGGTACATTACCTGAATATCAATCTACTACCATAAGGAGCTTCATAATATATTCTCTAAATGAAGCATTACTTACATCCTCTTTAGAAATACAGCCTAAACATTTACTACTAGCTCTCTTTAACGTATTTCCTGTACTAAGTAAGATATTACTTTCTCAAAACTCCTCCATAGATATATTAAGAGAGGTAGTAAGGTACCAATCATATGAGATACAGAAGAAGAGAAGTCTAAGTTACTTTAATCCTAATATCCCTTACTTTAGAAAAGGGGGTATAGCTGGTTCATGGGTATATGGATATACATTCATATTAAACAATTTTACAAAAAATATTAATGAGCATATCTTAAAAGACAGAGACATATACGGTATTGGGCATGATGAAGAGATAGAGAACTTGGTATCTGTGCTTGGTAAGATCTCTAACAAAAATGCATTACTAATTGGAGAGCCTGGGGTAGGAAAGTCAAGTATAATGTTGGGTATTGCACAAAAGATTAATAGGGGGGATGTACCACAACAGTTAAAGGATAAGAGGGTATTACAATTTGATATTAATGGATTAATAGCACACTCCTCTAAAGAGAAAAATATAGAGCTTCTAATAGAGAAATCTATGAAAGAGTTAGAGAACGCAGGTGATGTAATCCTCTTTATCGATGAAATGCAAGAGTTAATTCCTTCCAAAGCAGGAGAGAGTGGTCATTCTCTTGCAGGTATATTACTCCCATATATATTAAATAGTAGTTTTCCAATAATAGGGACTGTCAATTACTCTGATTACAAGAAATATTTCTACAGTAGTGAGTCTTTGAGACAATCTTTTACTAATATAGAAGTTAACGAAATATCTGCAGATGATGCACTACAGATATTAGAGACAAAGATTTCACTTTTAGAAACAAACTTCGGTATATATATAACCTTTCCTGCATTAATTAGTGCTGTAGAATTAGCTCAAAGATATACGAAAGAAAGAAAATTACCTAGTAGTGCTGTACAACTCTTAGAGTCTGCATGCTCATGGGCACAAAGTAGTGGAGTTTCACTACTAACTGAAGAACATGTATCTAAGGTTTTGTCTAATCAAAAGGGTATATCCATTGGTAGTGTTAATGCACAAGAGAGTACAAAACTAATGAAGTTAGAAGAGAGTATGAGAGCTAGAGTGATAGGGCAGGATAGTGCCATACAAGCTCTTGTAGAGGCTCTTAAAAGAGCACATACAGATATTAGGAATCCTAATAAACCAATAGGAGCATTCCTCTTTATGGGTCCTACAGGAGTAGGTAAAACTCATGTAGCAAAGGTAGTAGCAGATGAATACTTTGGAGATGTATCCAATATGATTAGAGTAGATATGTCTGAATACAAAGAGATTAGTAGTGTAGAGAAATTTTTGGGAGGTAATTCACAAAACAATATATTAGGTCAAACCTCAATATCTTTAATAGATAGGATTAAGAGTAATCCATACACAGTAGTTCTGTTTGATGAAATCGAAAAAGCTCATCCTCAGATATTAGATCTCTTCTTACAGATTTTTGATGAAGGTAGATTAACAAGTACATTAGGAGAGGTCGTAGATTTCACACATAGTATAATAGTGTGTACAAGTAATATTGGTAGTTTAACACTACTTAACTCTTTACAAGACTCTAAAACAACATGGGAAGAAGCTAAGGATAGGGCTTTAATTGAATTAAGACAATCTATTAAACCTGAATTACTAAATAGATTTGATAAGGTTTTAGTATTCCATCCTCATAGTTTAGAAAATCTCTCTAAAATATCCGATATCTTACTACAAGAATTAGCACAAAGATTGCGAGAAAAGAGTATTACATTAACATGGGGTAGTATAATACCTCAATTAATTGCTAATAAAGCTAATCAACCAGGATTAGGTGCTAGACCAATAAAAAGGTATATACAAGACAATATAGAGGGGAATTTAGCTAAGGAATTACTAGAAGGAAACATTAAAAAGGGAGAAGAAATTAATATTAAAGAGAGTTGGATTGTATAGTTGTTGCAAGAAAGTGTATATTGAAATATAATACAAGGTTTAAAATTGATTAAAAGAATATGGGAGCATTACCAAAAAGAAAAATCTCAAAGGGAAGAAAGAATAGAAGAAGGGCACAAGACTTTCTTAAACAGCCTAATATGTCTAAATGTCCTAAGTGTGGAAAGACTAAAAGACCTCACTTTGTATGTGAGTTCTGTGGTTACTACGGAGATGGTAAAAATTTAAAGAGTAATAAATAGTAAATGAAGAAAGCTACTGACCCTAGACATTTATCTCGAGAGTTAGCATTACAATCCCTTTTTTCAAAGGATTTTAACAATGAGAGAGTAAATACCATAGACTTTAATGTAGAGGAACTTTCTGTAATAGATGAAATAGAGACTTACAATGAAGAGCTATACAGTAGCATAGTAACCGGTGTTAGAGAGAAGAAAGAAGAAATAGATAGTATGATTGCATCGTTTGCTCCCCAATGGCCAATATCACAAATGAAATTAGTAGATATACAAATACTGCGAATGGCAATATATGAAGGCTTTTTGGAAAAAATTACTCCTCCTAAAGTAGCAATAGATGAAGCAATAGAATTAGCTAAAGCATTTGGAGGGGATAGTAGTAGTAAATTCGTAAATGGTGTATTAGGAGCAATATATGAGAAATACAAGCAAGAGAATGAATAGTATACAAGATTTTGAAAAGAGAATAGGTGTAGAATTTAAAAATAAAGACTTACTTCTTTTAGCACTTACACATAGGTCATATGTAAATGAACATAAGGATGTAGATGCTCATAATGAGAGATTAGAGTTTTTAGGAGATGCAGTATTAGAATTAATCACATCAGATTATCTGTTTAATACTTACCCAGAAAGAACAGAAGGGGACTTAACAAGTTTTAGAGCAGCATTAGTTAGAACAGAGAGTTTAGCAGATACAGCACAAGAGATTGAGATAGGGGAAAATATTAGACTTTCTAAAGGTGAGGAAGATACAGGAGGAAGAGCTAAGAGTTACTTACTAGCAAATGCTTTTGAAGCAATAATAGGGGCTATATATTTAGATAGTGGATATGAAGTAGCTAGAGATTTTGTACATACTCATTTACTTAAAAAGATTGAACATATTGTAGAGAATAGATTAGATATAGATAGTAAAACAAAGATACAAGAAGTCACTCAGTCTAAGTATAAAGTTACACCTGTATATGAAGTAATAGAGGAAGAGGGACCTGATCATGATAAGAGATTTACTGTAGTTGTTAAGATAAATGGGAAAGAGATTGGTAAAGGTTTTGGTACAAGTAAACAGAAAGCTGAAGAGGATGCAGCTAAGAGTGGGATAGAGTATATAGAAAATGATAATAATTAGCTTGAATATTAATATGTCATCTGTTAAAATACCCTTGCTATGTTAAAAATAAGATTAAAAAGAACAGGTAGAAGAGGACAACCACACTACAGAATAGTAGTTATGGAAAGTCACCTACCAAGAGATGGTAAGAGTGTCCAAGAGATTGGATATTATAACCCTAGAACTAAACCTACTACTTTTGAAGTAGATAAGGTTTTAGCAAAAGAGTGGTTAGATAAGGGTGCACAACCTAGTGAAACCATTGCTCAATACTTTGTAAAATTAGGATTATTGAAATCTCTTAAGAGAGGTTCTACTAAACCTAGTACAGTAAAGAAAGAGAAAAAAGAAAAGTAGTAATAATATCCCCGTACATAATGTTTTCTACCTCTTATGGTAATATTTTTTCTGTAGCTGTATAATTGCTCAGTAGAATTAATTTAGTCTATCTAAAAGATGAAAGAGCTACTAGAGCATATTATTAAGTCCATAGTTAATTACCCAGATGATGTTAGTATTGAAGAGAGGGAAAGTGTAGACTTCCCTGGATTAACAATATTAACCATTGATGTTAATGAGAATGATAAGGGAGTAATTATTGGAAGGAAAGGAAGAACTATTAACTCAATAAGAGATATAGTTACTATCAGTGCTATTAGAAATAGTAAGAGAGTTAGAGTTATTCTTAAAGATGATAGAGAGACTCCTACAGTAGAAACTGAAGTTGATATGTTAGGAGATGATATTTAATCTAAGTTTGCTGCTTTAGTTTTAAATATCTCTACAATATCCTCGTACTCTGTATATGGCTGAAATGCAGCATATACACTTGGTTCTTTCTCTGGTTCTAAGATATAGTATCCACTTACCTGTAAAGATATACTCCATGTTTCATCCTTTCTTGCACTAACCTCAACATTTTCTAATCTAATCATATATGGAGATACACTCTGTACATCTTCTAAAAATGATATTACATCATCATATGCTCCAGTATATCCTAATGGACCACTTACCCCATTTATACTATCTGAAGATGATAATTCACTAATAGTTAGTCTCTTCTCTTTAGCAAGCTCATCTAAGTAATATACGAAGTTAGATACTAACAAAATTTTAGGAATAACTTGTCTAGATACAAGTACATCCTCATTTAATTGATTATCATCTAATATATCTAACTGTTTATTTAACTTTGTTAACTGCTCTATCTTCTCATTAGTCTCCTTTATCTCATCTAAGTAATCGAAGGCTGAGCTGATCATAGGAATAAATACAGCAAAGGCAAGGACAATAAATAGGACACCTGATGCTATAGGAATAACTAAATCGGAAAAAGATAACTTAGTCTTTTTTAATTTATGACTAATAGCTGCTACTTCCTGATCTTTCTTTTGCTTAGATTGTGATGTTAATAATCCCATATTTATTCGTTACTAAAATTGGTAATATTAAGCTCTCCTTCAAAGGAGAATGTTGCACCTGTATCGTTCTTACTTACAGAGTTTAGATTAATACTCTTTATATTCTCATGAATACCAAAAAGATACCATAATCTAGCTACTCTCTCTAAGCTAGGTCCTGTTCCTGCAATTTCAAATCCTAAGGACTCAGATATATCCATACTTCTAAAAGATATAGCACCTGTCTTATTAGCTATCTCGGTAAAGAATTCAATAATCTTTTTATGAGAGAAACTATCCTTCTTAACTTGAGTATATAATTTTGCTCTTTCTACAATAGCATTATTAGCTACAATCTTATCCATTTTAGAATTTACAGTCTTTTCAACTCTAGAAAGAGATGCCTTTTTACTATTTAACTGAGCTTTAGATAGGATATTAAAACCTACAATACCTATTGCTACTGAAGCAAGAGCAATTATACTTAGTATAGATCCAATGTTGAGTGTATTCTTTTTCTTAATCTTAACCTTCTCCTCTTCACTCATAGCAGGTATAAGGTTAAATCCTTCTGCCTGTGGAGCCTTCTGAGGCTGAGCAAGGGTAGTTTTTAATGGAGGTTGGGTATTTGGTGTAACTGGAGCAGGTGTAGGTTGAACACTCTGCTGTGGGCTTACATTACTATTTTGTGTTTGTGTATTATTCATCTTTTAATGATAACCCTATCGCAACGGAGTAAGCTGATCCTCCCTTTGCAACTAGGTCTTTAAATTTATTATCCACTATTATATTTAACCATGGATTTGCAACTTGTGCATTAACCCCTAGTGATTTAGCAACATACTCTGTTAAACCTGGGAGTAGGGCACCATCCCCATTTAACAGATATTCATTAGGAGCAGCACTCATTGTCTTATTTTTATAGAACTCAACACCTCTTCTTACTTCTATCATTATAGACTCAACAATAGGTGCAAGTACAGCATATATTTTCCCCTCTAATACATTCGATATTAGTCCATAATTACGCTTAAATTCCTCAGCTCTGTTATAGTCAAAGTTAAACTTATTTACTATAGCTTGTGTCAAGGAATCAGAACCAATGGAGATACTTTGAGAGAAAACTAATGATCCATTTGTCATAATACTCATGTCTGTACTGTTTGCTCCAAAGTCTAACATTACACAGGTAGGCTTTTGAGAAGATTTAAACATAGCTCTTCCCATAGCAACAGATTCTGTCTCTATAGCTATTAAATCTAAATTAGCGAAATTAGCAACATTCATATATATATCAATAACTTTTCTTGGGGCTGCTACTAGTAATACTCTTGGTGCATTCTTTTCCTCATTAAAACCAATAGTTACATAACTCATTTGTACTTCTTCAATAGGTACAGGTATATACTGTTTAGCTTCAAAATATACAGCCTGTTTTAATTCTTCTTTCTTAACACCTGGGAATTCTAAAAATCTAGTAAACACCGAAAACTCTGGTAATGCCATTACTACATTACTATTTCTAATTCTTGAATTAGCGTATAGAAGCTTAAGGGCTTCTGCTAATTTCTTCTGATCTTGTCTCTCTTCACTATTAATGACCCCCTTAGGGGTTAATTGACTACCCAAGTTCACTAGCTCGGGTTTGCTCATTATGTTCTTTAATTCTACGGCCTTTACAGTATGAGTACCAAAGTCTATACCGACATGGTCAGGCAATTTAGCCATAGGGTTGGACAGTTAAATTATGACTAATATAATATAGCAGAAAATGTCTACGGTTTAAAACCTAATTCTACTTTTTGTAGAGTAAAG
>DAINAD010000005.1:0-16433 GCA_036733605.1 Patescibacteria group bacterium
CCTGTCTCCATACTGTTTCAGATTGAGGTTCTACACCCTTTCTTCCATCAAAGATAACTACAGCACCATCTAATACTCTTAAAGACCTCTCTACTTCAGCGGTGAAATCTACATGTCCTGGTGTATCAATGATATTAATTCTATATCTCTTACCATCAAAGTCCCAGAAACATGTTACAGCTGCTGATTGTATAGTGATTCCTCTCTCTCTTTCCTGTTCCATGAAGTCAGTTGTAGCTGCACCTTCATGTACCTCACCCATCTTATGGATTTGGCCCGTAAAGTACAAAAGTCTTTCAGTTGTAGTTGTTTTTCCAGCATCAATATGAGCAATGATACCAATATTTCTGGTTTGCTCTAGAGGCATTTTTACATCATAGGTTTGCATATATACATATCTTTAAATTAAACACCTAATGGGAAATTAGGATTACACCAATGGGGATTATAGCAGACTAATCAATCTGAGCCAATAGCTTTAGTGCTTGTTCTGTAACCTCTCTTTGTGTGTCATACTCTATTGCTTTCTTAGAATATATTCTAGCATCATCTAAATTACCCTCTTGGAAACTTAGTTGAGCTACTAAGAGATTGTACCTACAATCGTAAGGATCTAATTCCCAGAACAAATCTAATGTACGATTAGCATCATCTAGTTGACCATTTTGTATAAAGTAATCACCCTTTACATATAGGTAGTCAGATTTTAATTCGCTTTCTAATTTACTGTAATCTACCCTATTCATATGATATTCGAATTTTTCGAAATCTTTCCTTAAAGTGTAAAGCTCCATGTAATACAGCTTAACCCAATCCCTATCAAATATTCTCTCTGCTCTTTTCATAACCTCTAGGGCTTTCTCTGTACGGTTTTCTTCAAAAAGAAAATCTAAATACTCCATGTAAAGATCTTGTTCAGCATAATCACCACCATATGAGAGGGCTGTTTCATAGTAGGAGAAAGATGTTTCTAAGTCATCTAACATATAGTAGTCTCTTGCTAATACCCAATATACATACTGATTAAGATTACTAACAAATACACCATCTTCAAGCAAATCTATACTCTTTTGATACTCACCCTGTTCATAATATGCTTTCCCAAGTATATATATACCATCCATGTATTCAAGCATTTTAGATTTTAAAGGCTCTAATAACGCTATTGATAGATATGGGTAACCTTCATCCATATATACTTTTCCTAACTTAGCACCATTAAATAGTTCGTCATCTGTTAAGCCTTCTAAGAGCTTACTCCAATTTGTATACTTCTCTCTCCAATCATCCCCTGGCTCTACATCTTTAATTACATCCAATGCCTTTTCTACACTATTAAGTGAGTGTAAATATGAAAGTATTAATTGAGATTCTATATACTCCTCTCCTTCATACTTATCCTCAAGCAACTTTTTAGCACCTTCAATATTACCCTTCTGAATATATACCTTAGCTATACCAAATGATGCTTTCATATTTGAGCCATCAAATCCCTTACCTATTTGATAGTTATAGAGGGCTTTATCAAAAGATTTTAGCTTGTAATATGCCTCCCCTATGCTTACATACAAAGAGCTCCTATCTGAATCTGATAATTTAGTTGCAGATTCATCTAATATCTTAGTAGCATCCTCTAATCTATTTTTAGTAATGAAAATATCTACTATCCTTTCATATGCTTCTATCCTAGAGGGTATTAATTCAGATGCTTTAGTTAATTTTTCTAAAGCCAAATTATATTCCATCTCCTCAATTAGTAAATCTATCTCTTCTATCTGTTTATTATATTCACTTAATTTTTCTTCCGAAGTAGTACATCCAGAGAGTAAGAAGCCTGAAATGGTAATAATAGAGAGAAAAAATACAACCTTTATAAATTTGTTCATACTCCTATTTTACACACATATCTATAATCATGCTATACTCTCATTAATCCCGTAATATAACCATATAAATGGAAAAAGAAAGTTGTAATAAACAACAAAATCAAATATCCGCGCCTCCCCTAATTATGCTAATGATACTTGGGATGTTTCTCTTACTCCTTATTAATAAGTCATATACACTTGTATATGCTCAGAGTGAACAAGAAGTAGATTTAACTACATTCATATATGATCTAGATCAAAAAAGAGAAAGAGTATCTCAAGGACCTAAAGTAATTACAATTAAGAGGGGAGATGAAGTTTTTAATATTTTTACTACCTTAACTGATACTAAAGAAATTCTTAAACAGAATGGTATCTCACTAGAAAAGAATGATTCTGTTGTATTAAATAGTAAGTATCCAGTTGATGGAAGTATTATTTCCATTATTAAAACAGAAGTACTCTTAGTAGAGAATATTGTAGATATACCCTTTAAAACAGAAGTTATTAAAACTACAGCACTTTTTGAAGGAGAAAGAGAGACAGTACAAAATGGAGTCTTGGGAGTAAAAACAGAAACACTCCTCCATTACTATGAAGATGGTGTTTTAGTTAAAACAGAATTAATAGAGGAAGAGATTCAAAGAGAACCTGTAAATGCTGTAGTGAAGGTAGGAACCTCATGGTATTCCTTAGATGGAATAACTAAAAGGGGATATGATTGTCCTTACTGGTACTCTGTTGTAGATTCCGGGTCATACACAAATGAAGAGAAGAGATGGCTTAAATTTATAATGTATTGTGAATCAGGATGTAATGCAGAATCAAATAAAGGGACATACAAGGGTCTCTTTCAATGGAGTCCATACTGGTGGAGAAAGCAGTTTAGTGAAAACATCTTTGATGGGAATGCCCAGATAAGGCACACTGTTGCGAAATATAGGGCTGGAGAATCTACTAGGGCAAATCAATGGCCAGCATGTCATGCTAAGTATAATAGAGAAGTGTTAAAGATTTACTAACTTTGCCAACTAAAATAGTCACAAATATCTTGAGGTATTTCCCCTAGAAATCTTGATGGTATTTGAGTTGAATATCCCTCTCTTGTTAATCTTCGTTCTGCAAATGTTAGATACAATTTCTCCTTAGCCCTAGTAATACCTACATAGCACAACCTTCTTTCTTCTTCCAAACCATTCTCATCAGTAAAAGATCTAGAGTGAGGAAGTATTCCTTCCTCCATACCTACTATAAATACATAATCAAATTCTAATCCTTTAGAAGAGTGTAATGTCATAAGGTTAACATAGTTACCTGTACCATCCTGATTCTTACTCTGTTCCTGCTCTATAAGATTTATCTCTTGTAAAAACATATCTAACGATTTCTCTTTATACCTTAGTGCATATGTACTAGCTACACTCTTTAACTCCTCAATATTTTCTTTCTTGTACTCTGCTTCCTCTGAACCATCATCTATCCAATCTACATACTTACTTTTTCTTAATATTAAATCTATTGTAGAAAGTACATCTAAACCTTTTACTTGGGTGTATAAACTACCAAAGAGTTCTACTAAGTTAGTAAACTGCCTCATATCTTCTACCTTCTCCTCTATTTTTGTATATGAAATACTTAAACTCTTTTCTAAAGAGTTAGATATCTCATATGTACCCACTATTAACTCTCCTACACTACACTTACATTCACGAGAGAGTTCATGTAGCTTAGCTACAGACTTAGGACCCATCTTTCTTACTGGAACATTCAGTATCCTTGATATACTTAAATCATCTTTAAGGTTATAGATAAAACGCATATAGCTAAGAATATCTTTAATCTCTCTCCTATCATAGAACCTAAAACCTCCTACCAGTTTGTATGGTAATCCTCCTTTAAGAAATGCTTCCTCAATGGCTCTAGATTGATAATTAGTTCTATACAATACCGCAATATCTACCAATGATACCCCACCCCTTCTTAACCTATTTACTTCATCTACTACATATAGTGCTTCATCTTCCTGGTCATTTGCTTGATATACAGATATACAGTTACCAGAACCTTTCTCAGTCCAAAGAGCTTTTTCTACTCTCAAAGAGTTTTGTTGTATTACTGCAGTAGCAGCAGATATTACATTAGCAGTAGATCTATAGTTTTGTTCTAATTTAACTACCTTTACATTCTCGAAATCTTTTTCAAAGTTCTGGATATTTTTAATATCAGCACCCCTCCAACCATATATACCTTGGTCATCATCTCCTACTACACATATATTTTGATATCTTTGAGAAAGTAATTTAGCAAACATATATTGAGCTGCATTAGTATCTTGATACTCATCTATCATCATATATCTATACATATCTTGGTACTTTTCTAATACCTTTTCATTTTCAGAAAGTAATCTAACTGTAAGATATATTAAATCACCAAAGTCTAGTGCATTTTGAGAAAGTAATTGTTTTTGGTACAAAGGATATATCTCTGAAGTAATATCCTCTAAGAATCCACCGTAGTGATTACGAAATGTATCCGGAGATACCATTTCATTTTTAGCCGCAGAGATGAAATATGATATGGCTTTAGGTTTAATCTGTTTAATATCAATATTTTGTTCTATGAGTATATCCTTTATTAAATTCTCTGAATCATTAGAGTCGAATATAGAGAAATTAGAAGATAGACCTACATACTTAGCATTCTGTCTTAAAAAAAGAGCCCCTATTGAATGAAATGTACCTATTAAAGGTGTGCTCTTACCTCCTACCTTTAACTCTTTTAAAAGAGATGTTACTCTCTCTTGCATCTCTCCTGCTGCTTTCTTAGTAAAGGTAACTGCTAATATATTATCAGGAGAAACATTTTTTTCTGTTATTAAATAGGCTATACGGTTAGTAATAACCCTAGTCTTACCTGAACCAGCACCTGCAAAAACAAGCAGGGGACCATCTGTACTCTCTACAGCTATCTTTTGCTGTTGATTAAGTTTTCCGAGAATTATATCTTGAGAAGCCACGGTAATGATTATATTCTAAGTAAAGATTAAGATACAGAGAAATAGGGTTATGAGATAGAGATATATGAGAAAGGAACTATAAGTTAAAGTTCCCTTGCATATTTTTGATATATCCAACCCTTCTTATTATCACCATACACTATTTCATACCAACCATCTTCTTTTTTGGTAGTAATAAATACATCCCCTTCATTTGCTACTTCTACTTTCTTACAGCTATACCATTTACACTCTCTTATATTAACAAAACCATACTCAGGAGAAACTATCTCAATTATCTTGTTACTTCCTTTTACAATACTAAACTCAACATCAAAGGAGGAAGCATCTACTACAATATCAGAGGATTTCATAAGGTAGAAACTCTCCTTATACTTACCCGGTTTACTCTTCGCTAACATCTCAAAGAGTATCTCTACCGTATCACCTGCTTTTACAACTTCTTCTTTAATATATGTTGGTTTACTAAAACTCTCCCATTCTGAATTAATAGCGTGGATACTCTCTTTAGAATCCTTAGTAGAAACATATATATAGTTAGGAGAGGTAAACCATGCGAAATCATTTTCATTTTTAACAGATACCTTAACCTGTAATGTATCTCCAATTACAACCTCTTTCTCATAATCCACAGATACTATGCTAGATTTATAATCTAAATGTTCTTTACTAGACCATTCTATTTCTTTAAAGAAAGTACTAATAGATTGCTTAAGAGGATTCTTAGATTGTATAGGTACTAAGTATGAAAAACCTTCTTCACTATTTTTTAACTTTAAATCTATAAAATCCCAGTTACCTTCCTTTATTCCATATTTATATGATAAATCTTCCACAAACTCTTTTAATGATGAATATGTTCTTGGAGATAGAGTAGCTCTATCATCCATTATCCCTATCAATATTACATTCTCACCACCTTCTAAACCTGGGTTAACTCCTACACCACCTCTTGCTCCTTCATATATATTCCCACTTTGATCTATTAAATAATTAAATGGTATATCATTTAAATTGAGTCTAGTAATACTTTGATAGTAGAGTAGCTGTACCCATTCCTTACTGTTATTACTTAGTTCACTATTAAATCCTCTGATTTGGGATATATATATCTTTTGTGGAGAGGAGAAGATATCTATTTCTTCTGAGAGTGATTCATCTATACTTATTTCTTCTCTAGCTATAACTTCTATCGCTGATACATCTGCCCTTAAAAAGGATACAATCAACATTGCTAAAAGAAGTACTGTAAGGTATTTAAGACATTTCATAGTGATATTCTATCATATATGAAATTAAGGCATATCATATCCAACAGGATCTACTTGATATTCTTCCATCTCAATTACCCTTTCTGTTAAATATTGAGGGTCCACTGAGCATATAAAGATAGAGCTTTTTGACCAAAACTTCTCCTCCTGTGAATTTACTAATCTCCCTTCTCCAATAAGTTTGTAGGTAGGTAATACATACCCATTCATCGAGTCATTGAAGATGTATAAGTAAGAGCCACTTTCTGCAAAATATTCATTCATTCTTGTAGAGGCTCTGAACAGAGGTTTTTGTTTATAGTACCTATCTTCTATCTCAGTGTTAAATATCATATTAGGATACTTTGGAATTTTAACTAATTTTTCTAACGTTGCTAAGGGCATACTTTGATACTCTTGCATGTTTTCTTCGTTCAGTAATAGAGTCTTAAATAGAAGAATTTCACCCTTTGAATTAATTTCTAAAGAAAAGGAGTAGCCATCTAGATATACAGATCCTACATTTACATCTTTTAGTATATAGGTACCTTCATATTTATAACCATTACTTGTTTTAATCTTTTCAGATACCTCTATCTTTTCTATACCGAAATACTCCTCAAAAAACATACTTACATCTTCTTTCTCACTTAACTTAAACCATAGAGGTAACCCTTTCTCAGACCATATTATCAATATCCTATTCTCAGGAGAGTATGAAAATGCTCCATCATCAAAGGAAATATATATGTTCTCTTTTATATCAATACTCTTACTGTATTCATATAGATCCATTAATAGGTTTCTAAGAGTTTCATCCCCACTTTCTACAACTTTAAATACTTTGTCTTTTGGGGGAGCATCTATAGATACATTCTGTAAATCTATATTAATTTCTTTACTCTCTGAGAAATATGGACTTTGTATATTCTCTATCTGAGAAGATTCCTCTGATTTCTTCTTAGAGGAAATAAATAGCAATGGAACCAGAATTCCAAGTATAATACCAATTAGAATTGGTACTTTATATTTCTTTACAAATTCCTTTATTTGTCCCATTTTTAATTACAGAATCTAGATAATATATAATTTCTAAGTTCAGTCTTACACGTGGTAGCGTAACCTTCTGGCTCTGCATATGCAATAGATTTAAGAATCTCTGGAGTACATGACGGTAACATTGGTACCTGTGTAGCTCTCATACAACCATCTCTTGTGCTAAACATATAACTTCCTCCATTACCTGATACATAGTCTGCACCCCATTCTCGTAAATCTACATCGTATGGGGCTCCATTTATACTTTGTATTTGATGCATTAATTCGTGAATAAAGAGCCTTTCTAATATTGTACAATCATACAATGCAGTTGCCAATTTATCAGCTCTACAGTATATCTTGCTTGAACTATAACACCAAGCCCAATCTATACTTGCACACATATCATGACCAGGACAGGAAATTAATTCTAACTGAGTACCTAGCCCTAAATCAGAAGCAGCCCTAGCATATATATCCTCTATTGTATCTCCATTAACACACTGCGTATCAAAATCTCCTATATCTCCTGGGGGCCCAATATTTCCCTCAACAGGTTCTTCTTCGTAAGCTGTACACATTATCACAGAGTTTGGAATAGCATTCCCATATGAGTAATTCCTTTTGTTAAACTTGGAAACCTCACCTGATGCAGAAAGAAACATAAGTACTACAATCGCTATCATACCCATAGTTACATACTTCATTACTACTAATGCACCTTTCGCCATTTTCAACAGTACATCTGTTGCTATTGCAGTACCAACCATTATAAAGAAACTAGCAATAGGGGTTCCTACTAAACCTACTGCACCAGCTACAGCTGTTACTAATGATTTTACCAATACTCGTATACCACCACCTGCAATCCACTGACCAAGGAGTTTAGATCCTCCTGTTTTGACTAACATATCTCTTAAAGCTTTGTTCTTTAATAGGGCCCTTGCAAATGCGACTCTTGCTTTTTTTAACTGTTGAGCGAATGCTTTCTTTGCTGCGGATTGAATTTTAAAAGGTAAACTAAACCTGTCTGTAAGAGTTTTAAATGTTTTAGATCTTTTAAGTAATTTTTCTATTTTGGCTAAATCTTTTGGTCTAATATTTGGAGAACCTCTAAGTGAAGCTAAAGTGTTTTGTATAAAGAGATTTAAATCATCTCCAGACTTGTCATTAAAAGCTTTCTCTATTCCCTTCATTGAAACACCTAGTTGCGCTATATTCTGAGGGAGATACTTATTTAATGACCCTAAATTCCTATGTAGTAATCTTGCAAAACCCTCTCCATTATAAGCAAAGGTCCTCAATATTGACCTTGGAGTCATGTAGTATATATTTTCTCCAATTTGATTGTATTTATTGTTAATCTTTTCAATTATTCCCTTATGATCACTTTTCTTAGCAAGAAGAATATCTACTCCCCCTATAGTTTTTTTCTCAACAGGGTTATATCTATTCTTATCATCCCTAAAATATGCACCCGAGAACATACTCCCTACAAAATTCGACGCATTCTCTCCAAATGTTTCTTTTGTAGCTTTAAAAGAATTAATTGTACCCTCCAATTTACCAATACCAGCAAAGATACCTCTAGTGTCCATAACTCTCAATGCTTGCTGTGAATCTTTAATTTGTGCTTTAAGCTCTTTCCTTCTATCACTATTGGTTGTTGAAGCAAGCTCTCTCTTTAATGAATCTATACCAAGATTTATCTGGTTCTTCCCATGACTATCCATCATTAAAAGAAGTCTTGTTTTTTCATACATCCTTTTTTCATTCTCTTGATCAGATCCTGGAGCTGCACCACTTAGACTATTAATTTTTTGGGTAAGATTCTCTTGTTCTAATGTTTTATAAACAGAAGGACTAAATATGGATACCACGCTCTTAGGTACATTTCTTATATCTTTTACTACTTTATCTTCGTCCTCGACTTTGAGATTTCTTAGAGCTGTTTCAAAGTTATTTGCTGTATTAGGATTGTATTTCCTATCTAAGTAATTTTTAATTTCCTCGTATGTACCTTTAGGATCAGAGCCTCTTGCTAAATTCAATTCTCTTTCTATTGCATCACCTCCACCTCCAGAGACTACTAGTATAAATTCGTCTTTTTCATCTTTTCTAAGAGTATCCCATCCCTGACCAAAAGTTTCTCTTCCAAGTAACTGTAAAGACCTCTCTGACATAAAATCTAAATCCGCACTAGGAGCATCACCAACACCAGATCTAGAGTATTGACCAACCGATCTGGCTACTTTATATGTTTCTGCCTTTTGATTTGCAACTGAATTAGCAACAGTAGCACTTTGAATCTCCTTATTACCAAATTTGTAAGCCCATGAGGTAGTAATAAAGTCATCCATAATCTCACCAAGAAACTTTGCTCTATTAGCCTTCCTAGCTGCATCATTATTTTTAATAACCTTATCTACAAATCCAGCAGGATCTTTAATTAAATCTATTATATTAGACGCCTTTATCGTTATGTCTTCTCCATTCCTATCAAACTTTACCTTTGCTAACTCAACATCTAATATTGAATTAAATTCATTGATAGTAGTTTCTGTAACAAAAGCGGCAGGCCTTTCGAGCGCGGTTGCAATCATTCCTGTTAAAGCATCATTACCTGATACTCCCGTAATAGGAATGGGTCTCCTTTTATCTGGTGGTTGTTTAGACTGCTCAAACAGGAAGTTAAAAATACTCCCTAATGCATCATAATTTTGAGACTGTCCCTTCTTTGGCATATCTATTTATTTTCTACTTAAACATACTTCCTACTAAAGGTATCTTACTAAGATTTCCCTTAGCTGCACCAATTGCATCTACCATACCCTTAGAAGTATTTGGTGGTATTACAGCAGCTATGAATTGAGGAGCTTGTGCTGCAAAGTACAGTACAAATACCCTTAGGAGGGCAATAAATACTCCTCCTGCAGTAACCTCTAAAGGTTTGTATGACTCTGGATCCTCATATACTAACTTCCCTGGGAACCTAGCAACAACAGAGGAATTTACTAAAGCATTTGGGATATTGATAATAAAGAATACTACTGGGAATACTAATACATTCCTTAAAACTGTTTTTACCCAATTCCCTACCATATTTGAATTACCCGGTATTGCTCCTAATGTAATTTGAATAGGGCCTAATATTACTGCTATTAAGAGACCAAAATATGCTTTATAAAGAGTAATTAATACTTTAATAGCTCCAAAGAATATTATTCCCAAAATTATTAGTAAAATAATAAAAGCTACGGAACCAATAGCTCCTCCAATAACAGGAATAACAAATGCGATAACAGCAAGAGCTATAGCTAAAAGACCTACTACCGGTGAACCCTCAGTTATCTCTTTAAATAGGTCTGATATTCCAAAGGACTCTATAACACCTTTTATAACAACTCCAAATTTAGTGTTGTCTTGTCCAAGTACTGATGCCATTATACCCCTAATACCTGAGATAGAGGAAAGGCTATCTCCTCCTCCTATCACATATGCTGCAACACCAGTTATGATACCACCTATATCTATAATTAAACCTGCTATAGCGAAACTAAAGGTTGCTAAGATTAAGGAAATAATGACTTTAGGAAGAACTGTACCCAAAGTTACCATAGTCTGTCCCCCAAGCTTATGTCTGAACATTATCATAAAACCAGCTACTATCATTACCAAAACAAAGAATATATATGAGAGATTTAATGTTCTAGTCCATAGATCAACAATACCGCTATTCATAAGCTCCTCATATCCAGAAATATGTCCAGATGCAGAATTAGCAGCATATAAGCTTGTTACATCATCCTTATAACCAGGTACCCATTGTTGAGCTAAATGCTCACCAACATTTACTCTTGGATATATTGCATATGCTGTAGTACCAGCATCTTCTGCCATACCAAGTAATCCTCGTCTTAAATCATATGGGATTCCATCACCATTCATAGCAGTATAATTAGTAATCTCAGGAACCATAAGGGAGACCGCAGTCCAAGCTCCATTTAGAAACTCTGTACCATTCCTACTATTCATATTGTCTTCCTTCTTTTTACTTTCTTCTAAACCACTAGCAAGATTATGAAACCATTTGGTCTCTTCCCATGCTGGTTCTACCTTAAATTCATCCTCATCCGCTGTTTGTGCATATGCATTTAATGTACCAAAGAGAAGGAATATTGTAAGAAAGAACATCAAAGATATCTTAAAACTTTTCTTTGAAAAAATCTCTTTAAAATATAGAGATGTATTGTATATTTTTTTAGATATACTCATTGTAAAAATATATAAAATTAATCAATTTATAAAGGTATAGCGACTTTTCTATCTCCCTTTACTTCATTTTTTAAAAACTCATTATACTCTGTATCTGATGGAATAGATTCTACCTTTGGTAAGTCATCAAAGCCAGAGAAATCTTTCTCTTTATAAAGATGGGACATATCCCATGCACAATTTACAGTATATGGTCTACCCTGAATTATAGCTTTACATTCTGTTGTGTAATAGAATTTTCCCTTACTACTAGAAGGAGGTAGTGAACTACTGTTTCTAGTATTCATATATGCATTTGTACATATTCCATCTTTACAAACTTCTTCAGAACCAAATGGGGAAGACATTATAATCATTATCTCTTTAGGATCCATACATTTCTCTCTATCAATGAAACAATCTAGCCAATCTTTAAGTGAAATACTACTAATAAAAGAGATAGCAATATCTGGTAACGATGCTATACATGATTGAAAATCAGTTGTTCCCCACGCTTCAAATCTGTCCTCTTTTCCACATTTCTCTATTTCAGCATTCTCGATCATCTTCTCTTTTTGTCCAGGATATAGATAAGTTTTATCTAACATAAGCTCTGAGAAGGTATTTGATTTCTCAGGGTTAGGATTAGATTTGTTATTACAATACTCACAATCATTGGTTAACTTCTCCTCTATACCAATCTCTCCTTCATCACTTTTTTGAAAAGCACCCTGTAAAAAACCTAATTCATATTTCATACTAAAAGGTTCCTCCTCTATCCAAGGTTTGTATTCATCTATTTGAGTACCAGGAGGAAGTAATACATTTACAGTAGTTTCATCTATTTGTTCTCCTGCTGCCTTAAATGTAGGATTCTCTGAACTAATTAATCTATTAGAATCCTTTACATCCATACCTGAGAATAATTCTAATGGTACAGGAACATAGGTCAAATATACTGTTGCATTTTTACTTACCATATCCCCTGGCCAAGGTATAACTTTACTACTATCGTAAAAATCAACTTCTCCTGAGTTATCTCTCTCACATACAGACTGGCTATCAATCTTCGTCACAATGTTTTTACAGCTATCAATATTTCCTCCTGAAGAGGCAGAAAGCACAACTCCAAAGTTATCTTCCACTGTCACCTTTGATGGGGTAGAGGTATCTGTATCTGTTGTAATTATTCCCTGATCTTGAGTCTGGAGTATCTCATTGTTTGTTGGTGTATATACTTCAGGCGATTTTCTAAAAATATCTGTAACAAAAATTATTAGCAAAGAAACAAGAGTCATCCCTATTAAGAGAAACACAGGTTTTAATTTACTCATGACTCTTTCCATATACATTTTTACAAAAATATCTATCTTAATTTGATTATGCCATAATCAGAAAGTAATTTCACACTACTAGAAGTAGTAGTTTGCCCTATCTCTAAAACATCAAATTCCATATCCTCTTGAGAAAGAGGATAGTCAAATTTCTTACTATCTGCACCCACAAAAAATGTTTGTAATATATCTGTATCTGAGAAAGAGAAATATGAGTCACCATCCTCACTTCTTGAATCCCCTATTGTTGTCATCCAATACCCCTCTTCATCTGGAAGTGTAGAAAGATATCCTGAACTTCCTAATGTACCTACCTCATCATTATCTATCAATTTAAACACCAATACCCAATCAGATGGGTCAGTAGCATTTAATACTTGTCCTGATTTAGTTTCAAAAGGAATAGCTGTAGAGAGTAAGGGGAATGTTGTTACTGAATATTTCTCACCATCGTTGTCATATACCTTTCCTCCTGAATATACCTCAAAGTAATATGTAGTCTCTGATTCTAATCTCTCAGTTTCAATTAAATGAGAATTGTATTTCCCCATAGATACAAAACCATCTCTGTAATCTCTTACTTCGGTATTAAGTGCTGTTTTAGAAGTACCATATTTTACATACCCTTCTTCTTTTTCTGAAGATCTCCATACTACACTAAATCCTGCGTTAGTAAGATTGGTAACTAAAATTGTATCTTCACCATTCTCTAAATTAAAACTACTAGACTCTGAAACTAAATCTGTCCATGATATATCATGCTTTATTGTATATTCCCCACTATATGGTTCATCATCATTTGGAATCTCTTCGTCATCATCATCAGGTTGAACTGGAGGAGGAGTAGGAGTTTCATCCTCGTCATCATCATCTACAGGTATTACTGTACTACTAGCACTACCCAATACTGTCTCAGGTGGAAAGTAAGATATTAAATTTTGTGTATCCCCTAATTCAAATGTATATGCTTGATTTAATTTCCTATTACTATCAAACAGTGCCGAGAATGTACCCTCTAATACAGCTCCATTTGCTAAATCTTTTCTACCCATTAAAACAAGTTTAGTATCTGCTGTTACTTTTACAATACTCTCATCGTCAATATTGTTAGTATACAGGTAGACCATCCAAGAACCACTACTTGAAACAACTGTACTAACGGGATATGCACTCTTGTTTTCAAACAGAATGTAAACAATGGAATCTTCAATGGAAGAACCTTCTAAAAATCCGTGTACCTCAACAGGAGAGGGAGTCTCTGTACCTACATTTAGTGTCTTTGCTTTGTAAGCACCTGTAGTTCCACTCTCATATTTCTGATCATCAGACATTAAGATAAAGGAATACTCTGTCTCTGGTTCTAAACTTCTTAATTCAACATAGTGACTTAATCTCTTCCCTGCTCCCCTTTTATCCGCTACTGGAGCCTTCTCTACTCCATCTAAGACAGGAATAACATACCCTTCTACTTCCTTTTGTGTATACCAACTTAATACAATGGAAACATTTGTAACATTAGAAATAACGACCTGCTCAGGAGTAGGATCTCCTGTTGCCTGAGAAAGATATTCAACCCCTTTATACACAGCAAAAATAGTTGCAGGTATACCTAAAAGTAGTACTAAAACAAACCTAATCTGTTTCTTCTGATATGGAGTTAATTGCATCTATTCATAATAGCTGTTAGCAGTTCTAATATCAACGACTATTTACCCTTTTTAGAACTAATACCCTCTGCTATACCTGATACAACACTTAATACTGTTGTAATCTTTCTTAATGGTACTAACACAGCACTATTAATCTGATATATGGTACCTTTTACAGTCCCCACTATCTCACTTACCTCTTCTACTAAACCATTTGCTAATCCAACTGTTTCCTCTGCCTTTCTTACTACTACTCTAGAATCTTTAAAAAACATACCTAATTGGTACAGTACAAAACAAACAAATCCAGTAAAAATTCCAATTAGAATCATCCAATATATACTTGGTATCCCTTCCATCTTTAATATCTCACAATTTATATATATTACAATTATCCTTTTCTTTAGTCATATATGTCAAGTAAATGATATAATTGGGAATGAACCGTTTCTTTATTAAGCATAAACTAGACATTTTTGATATCACTCACCTTAGTGATTCGGACAGTGAGTTTGCAATTAATCAATTAAAAGTAAAGGTAGAGGATATTGTAGAAATAGAGACATATGAAGCTATATATCTAGCTGTAGTAACAGATATTACTAAAAATTCTGTAGAGGTAGAGATAAGGGAAAAGATTACTGTAAAAGAAAAGGAAGATAACTTTGATATAACAATATTACAATCTTTAATAGGTAAGAATAAGTTTAATGTTTTTTTAGAAAAATCTGTAGAGATAGGTATAGATAGAATAATACCAGTAGAAACACAGTACTCTTTAGTTAATAGAAATAAGGCACTTAAAGAGTATGGACTGTGGAGGAAGATAGTTCAGGATGCAACTGAGCAATCTAGAAATATTAAACCTACTGTAATAGAGAAACCTATGAAATTAAAAGATCTTAATATTGGGGATATAGAAAATAGAGTATGTCTTTGTACAGAGAATGTACAATACATACCTCTAACCGAATATCTAGGGGAAGTTAATATTAAAAAACCTTTTGTAATAGCAATAGGACCAGAAAAAGGATGGAGTAGTAAGGATATACAGTTTTTCAAATCATTAGATTTTAAATTTGTTAAACTAGATGGAAATATTCTAAGAACAGAAACAGTAGGTTTAGTAATAGGAAGTATAATTAAATATTTAAAAGGAGAAATATAATGGGAAGAAAAAGAGTAAGAAACAACTATAAAAAGCCAAGAGATTTTAATCCTAATACTCCTGAAAAGTATTTCACTAAGGATGATGTATTTGTATCTAGAATGGCAAGTATATTAAGAATACCTAAAGCTAAGGTATTAAATATTTTTAATCAAAGAGCAAGAACTACAATACGATTAAATGGTTTAAGAGGAGATGTAAAAGAGACATATAAATTACTTAAAGCAAGAGGATATGAATTAGAGAGTATACTTTGGTCTCCCAATACATATTTTGTAAATAATAAGGATAAGGCAGAGATTTCCCAAATAGAGGAGTATAGGCATGGTCTTTTTTACATACAAGATCTCTCTAGTATATTAGCTGCTTTAGTATTAGATGCTAAACCTAAGGATAAAGTTTTAGATATGTGTTCTGCACCAGGTAGTAAGACCACTCATATTGCTGATTTAACGAATAACAAAGCAATAATAATGGCTAATGAATTAGAGGTAAGTAGGACTAATTCACTTAGGAATGTAATAGAACAGTTTGGAGCAGAAAATACTAAAATTACACTAAGTGATGGAAGAGAATTTGGTAAGAAATATCCAGACTATTTTGATAAAGTACTTTTGGATGCTCCATGTAGTGGAGAAGGAAGAATATATATGAGAGGTCCTAAACCTTTAAGATTTTGGAGTATAAAAAAGATTAAGAGTTTATCTATGGTACAAGAGGAATTAATAGAGTCTGCCTTTATTACATTAAAAACAGGTGGAACCCTACTTTACTCTACATGTACTCTAGAACCTGAAGAAAATGAAGCAGTGATTACATCACTTCTAAGAAAACATAAGAATGCTCAGGTAGT
>DAINAD010000006.1:0-10881 GCA_036733605.1 Patescibacteria group bacterium
AAAAATCTAGCTAAAGAGTTAAATATTCCTGTAGTAGCCCTTTCTCAGCTATCTCGTGCTATTGAGCAAAGACAAAGTAGAAGACCACAGCTTTCAGACTTAAGAGAATCAGGCTCCATTGAGCAAGATGCTGACGTAGTAATCTTTTTAGATAGAGAGGAGACATGGAATCCTGAGACAGAAAAGAAAGGTACTGCAGAAGTTTTTGTAGCAAAACATAGAAATGGTCCTACCGGATTAGTAGAGTTAGCCTTTGTTAAAGAGATTGCCAGTTTTAGAAACTTGTACAAAGAGAAGAATTAGTATATACAATATGCATTTTATTGATATATAATACACAAGTTTAGGTCGAGTGGTGGAACTGGCAGACACGCGGGACTCAAAATCCCGTGCTAGCAATAGTGTGAGGGTTCAACTCCCTCCTCGACCATTTTTTAAATAATTAAGGAAAAGATATGGGCTTAGAAAAATTTATTCTCTCAATATTTGAATTTGCTGGAGGTATTAATTTTAATCTCTTTAGCCTTATACTTGGGGTCATTATTTTACTCTTTTGGTTAGTAATCATAGGGTGGGTATGGATAGACTCAGGAGAAAGGACATCAAAAACCTCTATTAGAGTTGTATATCTTCTTTTAGTAATATTTCTTAATATACCTGGATTAATAATATACTTGATTGTAAGACCAAGTGAGACAATAGAGCAGATATATTGGGCTGATTTAGAGAGAAGATATCTTAAATATGAGACAGCAGAGTTAGGAGATTGTTCTAAATGTGGTTCTCAATTACTACCTGGATATGTACACTGTTCAAATTGTGGTAATGAGATAAAAAGAAGATGTCCTAAGTGTGGTGTATTAATAAATAAAGATCATAAATTCTGTGAGAATTGTGGTACACAATTAAGAGAGAGAGCAATAGCAGAGGAACAGTATCCAAATGTAGTTGTAATGGAACAACAAATACTTGCTACTAAAGAGCATGCTACACAAACAGTTGAATCTAAAAGAACTAGATATAAGACTGGTAAGAGTTTTGTAGTTAAGTTAGGAGATGTAATTATCTCTGGATTAAAAAAGATAAAAGAGAGTATACCTTCTAGAATTGTAATAGAGGAAAAGAATCAAGAGAGTATAGCTCCTAAAGAGGTTGTACAAACAACAGAAAAGAAGAAAAAGAAGAGTAAGAAGAAAAAGAAAAGATAGTTTTTTGGTACAATAGAGTATTAAGTTTTAGGTTATTGATTTGTTGGATTATATCTTTAGATTAAAAGAGTTTATTCAAAATATACATCCTCTTGTTGTTTTTGCACTGTTATTCCTACTAGGTATGTATATATTTTGGAGAGGGAGTATTGAATCTAGAAAGAATAGATCTTCTGTATTTGATATGTTTTTAATCTCTGGATTTTTAAGTGGGGTAGTAGGTAGGGTAGTATACATTATCTTAGAGTGGGAACAGTTTTCTTCCTTTATTTGGTATTGGATACCGTATGAGAAGTATGGTGATGAGGTATTTCTTTTTAGATTACTACCATGGAGATTTCTTAGTATATGGGATGGAGGTATAATTATCCTCGCTATGTTTGTTACATTACTTTTAGTTATGACCTTCTACACCCTAGTTATTAAAAAATGGAGATGGAAACATATGTTCTTTCCAATATATTTTTCATCTACAACAATGTTAGGAATGTCTTTTGTATATGTAGGTATTACAAGCGGATTTAATGATTGGATATATAAAGGGTTAGTATTAATAGTAATGTTGGCGATATTTTTCCTTCTTTTCAAATTTATCTACAAGATAGTAAAAGATACACTAATGGAAAAGTATATATTAGGATACATAGGAGTAGGTATAGTATGGATATCATCCATATATATAGCTTACCTCTACTTAACAAGTGATCTTTCTTTAACAGAGAATGTATTAGTGGGGATATTTTTAATTTGGTCTGTTGTAATGGGTATTACCTTTGTAACTGATTTAAGGAAGGCTAGAGTAAGGATAGCGAGTGTATCTACTGTTAGATCTGTACGATGAGATATGTAGTATTGTTTTCTGTTTTAATAGGGGTTTTAAATATATTCTTTTCTTGGTTTTTCTGTTCAATAGATAAATGTGTAATTAATAATGGTATAGCATTTGGTATTTCAATAAAGGGGGAGATATCTATTACCTTTCTTTTAATTCTTTTCTTACTGTATATAGGTTGGAAGGTTAAGAAAGATTGGGGAGTAATATTAGGTAGTGTAGGTATATTAGGCTTTAGTAATTTAATATGTAGAGTAGTATTTGGTGGGGTATCTGATTACTTACATATATTCTCTCTTTCTTTTAATATCGCTGATATATTCATTGTACTGTTTTCAATAGTTAGTGGAGTATTAATACTTTTTAAGAAAGATATTAATAATATCAGATAACTATTTCATATTATTTTAATACTTAAGTGTTACCATTACATATGGTAACGAAATTCCTTAAAGTATATGCCTTTATAGATAGTCAGAATCTTAATTATAGTATAAAGAAGGATATTGTAAGAAGGAATAAGAGAGTATACGTTGGATGGAAAATAGATATGCAACTCTTTTATGTGTATCTTAAAGACAAATTTAGAGTTAAAAAGGTATTCCTCTTTATTGGATATGTTCCAGAAAATAAGAGAATGTATGATTCGTTTAAAAGTTTTGGATATGAGCTAATCTTTAAACCGACAATAAAAGATCCAGCAGGAAAAGTTAAAGGTAATGTAGATGCTGAAATAGTATTACATTCGGTAAGATTGAAATATGATGAATATGATGAATATGAGAAAGGGATATTCGTGTCAGGAGATGGGGATTTCCATTGTTTGTATGAATTCTTAGAGGAAGAAAAGAGGCCCTTTCATATAATTATACCTAACCAATTAACAGCTTCGTCCCTTTTAAGAAAATTTGATAAGAGCAAAATTTTCATACAAAGGAAACGGGAAATTTTGGAATTTAAAACTGGGAGGCGTCGCTCAGTACCACGTAGGTAAAGGGTCGTGTTCTCCCTAAGGATTAAGACATTTTACTTAAAGTAAATTAAATTTGCAAACAAGAAATTATTAAAAATGGTAAACTTATATACCTATGGAAATACATATAGAGAAATCAAATATTAACAAAAGGGTAGATACCTTACTATCAGAAATTCTTAAAGAGAAGTCCTTAACACGAAATATTGTACAAAGATATTTAGAAAAAGGTTGTACAGTTAATGGTAAGAGATGTAAAAGGTCTTACAAATTTAAAGAGGGAGATATCTTAAATATAGATGAAGAGTATTGGGATAATGTAAAAAAAGATTTAGATCTAAGTGATGAAATATTACCCCAAAAGGGGCAGTTAGATATTAGATATGAAGATGAGAATTTAATAGTACTGTATAAACCTAAAGGTTTAGTTGTACATCCTGGAGTAGGTAATAGGGAGGGTACTTTAGCTAACTTTCTTAGAGAGTATTTAGAGAGTAAGGGAGAGTACGATACCCTTATGGATAGGTGTGGTATTGTTCATAGGTTAGATAAAGGGGTATCCGGATTAATTGTAGTAGCCAAAAACAAGGGTAGTCAGGAATATCTTAAATCACAATTTAAAGACAATTCCGTTATTAAAATATATAGAGCGGAGTTAGAAGAGAGTAAGAATGTTGAACAGAATTTAGATATTAAAAAATATCTAAAAGAATTGAACATAGAATTACAACCTTGGAAAAGTTGGGAAAAAATGGAAGGATATATAGGGAGAAGTAGTGTAAATAGGTATAAGATGGAATTCAAAAAGTACGAGTTTGGGGGTTCTAAGTATGCTCTTAGCTATATAAAATTCTTTGGTAAAGAGGTATTAATAAAAATAGATACAGGTAGAATGCATCAGATAAGGAGTACGTTAGAGTACTTAGGTTTTCATATTAAAGGAGATTCTTTGTATGGTAAGAGTAGTGATGGGAATGAAATGATAATGTTAGAGTCCGTACTTTTGAGCTTTTTAAATATTGATGGTAAGAGATTAATTTTTACTGTTTAAATATGTCTTCAGGAAGAGAGAGATACAAAAAATCTAAAGAGGGGAAGAAAAAGAAATCTTTAAATATTGGAATAGACAAGATTCTTTCCTTTCTTCTTGTTATTGGTATATTAGCCTATTTCATATATACATATATAGGGTTTAGTAATATTAAGAGTGAGAATCCTCTCAAAAATAGTAATTCTGATTACTACCTTCTTTCTGATAAAAAGGATGCGTTAGAGAAAACTTTAATAGTATTTGAAGAGGAATATAACGAGAAAGAGGTAATAAAGTATGTATATCTATACGCTGAAAACAAAGAGAAAGGGCAATCTGTATTAATATATTTACCTGGATGGTTGGAGTATAGGGGGTTGGAGAGAGATTTTGGTACATCAGTATCTGTATCGGCATTTAGATATGCTGGCGAATTTATACAAGATGGTAGGGGGTTTGAATATGCCATATGGCAATTAGAACAGCTTTTAGGTAGTAATATAGATCAGTATATATGGTTTAGTGCTCAGTCTTTTTCTGTATTTCAGGATAAGTTAGGTAACTCTTCAGGAGATTCTGTATATGCTCAGTACTACAATAATGGGTTTGAGGTATCTGATGAGGCATACTTTTTTAATAGCTTTGTATCCAAATTAGGATGGTTTAATCTCTTAATGTCATCTTCTAAATTTAAAGATTCTGAAGCTGTAATATACTCTTCATATTCTACACTAGGTAATATTGTTGTAGAGCTTAAAAATATTCATAACAGTACGCTTGCTACAAGGCCATATTTAATAGATTTTAGTAGTCCAAAATATCTTTCTCAGGAAGAGAGTGCAGGGAGTGTAGGTATTACCAGCTATATTAATGTTTCTGAATACGATACTGTTTGGAGAGGATTTGTAGATGGGATGATAGATAGGAAATTAGAGAAAGAAAGAGCAAGAGTAGAGATATACAACGGTAGTGGTTTAAGTGGATATGCTGCACAGTACTCACGTAGAGTTAGGAATAGTGGTATAGAGGTTGTACGGTATGATAACGCACCTTTAGAGGAAGAGAAGACTAAATTCTATGTTCCTAATATCGAGGATTTCCCAAACTCACTACAGATAGTGCAAGAGATATTTCCTGGTACATATGAAGTTCTAGAAGAGAGACCCTCTTTTATGACAACAGGAGATATTGTAATCATATTGGGTAAAGATATACCTACGGTATATTCTTTTTAAAAGTATCTTTCACATATTTCTTTTCTAATGTACAATAATATGTTATGACAATGGTAGCTGTAATATTAATACTTCTTTTTGTTTCCCTAATTTTTGTTGCCTTTATCTTGCTTCTTGGAGGTAAATCTAAGCAAGACGTAGAGGTATTAGAAGAGGTAAGAAATCCATTAATAATGCAGATATTAGTTCCTAGAGAAAATGATAAAACACCTCTTGCTGCAGAGCAGATGTTTGCCTCTATACACGGTATATTGGGAGATTCAATTAAGTCTTTAGATCTCATCAGTTTTGAAATTACCTCTAGCGGAAATAGTGGTATTAAATTTTACGCAGTAGTTCCTCAGCATTTGGGTAAATTTGTAGAGGGACAAATATATGCACAGTATCCAAACGCTGATATTAAATATGTAGATGACTATGTAAACAAAAAAGAAAATGATATGCAACTTTTTGTTACTACTGGAGAGATAGAGTATGAGAAAGATTTCATATTTCCAATTAAAACATTTAGAAACTTTGAAGTAGATCCTCTTGCCGCTATTACAGGCGCTATCTCTGATTTAAAAGTAGGGCAGTATGCTTGGATTCAAATACTTGTAAGGCCAGTATCTAACTACTGGCAGAGTAGTTCTAAAAAATATATTACCGCTATTAAAGAGGGTAAAGATCCATACGGTGGAGGATTTTTCTCTCAGCTTGGGAATATGTTAAAAGGAGTAGGGGAGACACTTGCTACAGCTAATGGTGCTGAGCCTGTAAGAAAAGAGGTAGTAAAATTACAACCTGGTCAAGAAGAGGAGTTAAGTGAGATTGAAAACAAGATGTTAAAATTAGGTTTTGAATTTGGGCTAAGGATTGTAACTAAGGGACAGACACAGATAGAGTCAGAGCAGATATTAAGGGATATTGTAGCTAGTTTTAAACAGTTTACTACTGCCCATTTAAACACCTTTATACATACTAAACCTACTAAAACAGGACAGGGTATATATTCTGATTATGCAAAGAGGTATCTACCAGCAGATGTTGTAGATATACTAAATATTGAAGAGTTAGCATCACTGTATCATATGCCTAATATCTCTGTAGAGACACCTAATATTGCTTGGAGTAGGTCTAAAAAAATTGAACCCCCTATGAATTTACCAAGAAATGGAGAGGATGGTGTTACAGTATTTGCTGAAACAGATTACAGAGGTTCTAAATTTGATTTTGGTATTAAGAGAGAAGATAGGAGGAAACATTTCTACATATTAGGTAAAACAGGAGTAGGTAAATCTACTGTATTTAAGAATATGTTCATATCAGACATATTAAGAGGAGATGGAGCATGTATTGTTGATCCTCACGGAGATATCATAGAGGAGCTTCTAGACTTCATACCTGCTGAGCGTATAGATGATGTCATATATTTCAATCCAACGGATGTAGAGTGTCCAGTAGGTTTTAATCTTTTAGAGCTTAAGGATAAGTCTCAGAGGGATTTAATAGCTGATGGAGTAGTAGAGGTATTTCATAAACAGTTTGGTGATTCATGGGGTCCAAGATTACAATATATTCTTACTAACACAATAGCAACAGCTCTAGAAGCACAGGGTACAACGTTACTCTCAGTTACTAGAATGTTGTTGTATAAAAACTATCGTAAGTTCATCCTTAAACAGGTCAATGATCCAATATTAATAAAGTTCTGGGAGGAGGAATATTCACAGATGTCTCAGAATACCAGACTACTTTCTGAGTCAGTATCTCCAATACAAAATAAAGTAGGTAGATTTATCTCTTCTGCTGTTACTAGGAATATAATAGGGCAGGTTAAATCTACAATAGATTTAAGAGATATAATGGATAATAAAAAGATACTCTTGGTTAATCTCGCTCAGGGTAAATTAGGAGAAGAAACTGCAGCTTTACTCGGAGGTATGATCATTACCAGATTACAAGCCACAGCAATGGAGAGAGTAGATATACCAATAGATCAGAGAAATGACTTCTACCTTTTTGTAGATGAGTTCCAAAATTTTGCTACCGACTCATTTGCTAAGATACTCTCAGAGGCAAGAAAGTTTAGATTAGACCTATGTATGACTAACCAATATATTGATCAATTACCTTTAACAGTAAGACAAGCAATATTTGGTAATGTAGGAACTTTAGGTTCATTTGTAGTAAGCCAATCTGATGCATCCATACTTGAGAAAGAATTTGCTCCTAATGTTTCTTCTGAAGATTTAGTTTCTTTAGATGCTCACTCCATGTATATGAAGCTCTCAATTGATGGCATGACATCAGTACCATTTAGTGCTAGATCTCTTCCTCCAAGATTTGAACCATTCGGTTTAAAGAGTCAGGTAATAGCTAAATCTAGAGAAAAATATGGTACTCCTAAAGAGTTAATCGAAGACAAAATATTAAGGTGGAGTAACCAAACATACAGTGAGAAGGGTAATAGGTCGGCTAAAGAAAAAGAAAATATTGTAATGTAGGTCTTTTCTCTGTTAATAGTAAATGATAAAATAGCCATATGTCTGGACATTCAAAGTGGTCAACAATTAGACACAAGAAAGCAGCTAATGATGCTAAAAAGGGTAAGATTTTTTCTAAGCTTTCTACACAAATAACTCATGCTGCAAGGCAAGGTGGAGGAGATTCTAATATGAATCCTAATTTAAGGTTGTATATAGATAAGGCTAAGAGTGTCGGATTCCCAATAGATAGGATTGAAAAAGCAATTTCCAAAGGTACAGGAGAGGGTAGTGATGGTGTTGTATATGAAGAGGTAACATATGAAGGATTTGGTCCTTTGGGTGTTCAATTTGTAGTAGATACTCTTACGGATAATAAAAATAGGACGGTGTCGGATATAAGGCAACTGTTTGAAGAGGTAGGTGGTAATATGGGCGATAGTGGTTCTGTTTCTTGGAATTTTGATACAAGAGGATATATTCTACTTAAAACAGGTCATATGGTTAAGTCCGAGAAATATGGAGAAGATGATAAGTATGTTAAAGATGATAGAGAGAGTGTAATGATGGAATTAATGGATATAGATGGTATAGAGGATATTAAAGAGATTGATATAGATGGAGTAGAGGGTTTAGAGATATATACACCATATACATCTTTAACTAAGGTTAGAGATTCTATATCTAAATTAGGATATGTAGTAATAGAGGCAGAGATAGTTAAAGAGCCTAAAATGAAAAAAGAATTATCCGAGAAAGAATTAGAGAGAGTAGAGAATGCTATAGAGAGAATAGAGGAAAATGATGATGTACAAAATGTTTGGAGTGATATAGAGTAAGAGTAAATACTGCCCAATGTTAAATTATTATTGACCTACAGATGTCTGTAGAGAACTCTGTTATTAAAAATGACTCAAGAAAAGAGAGAAAAGAGAGACAGCTTTTTGCTCTTAAGTTACTATTAAAAGATAAGTTACCGTATGAGCTTAAAAGGGAATTCCTTAGAAGAAAGAATAACGTAGTATTAAATAACCGATTTATACTTGATAAGGATACGGAAAATGCAATAACTCTCTTTAAGGGTAAATCCATAATAGAAGAGAATCTTGTTACTCAATTGGTGTATGCTAGTGAATTAGATTTAAGAAAACATACTGGTGCAAGGATGATGGATATGATGAACTATTTCCCCAAAGAGAAATTCAATATTATTGATATTACAGATAAAGGGGTAGGGGAGGAGGAAATATTCTCTATCTTAAAAACTGAAAGTATTGATAATAGTGGAGTATTAATGATAAGAGATCAACAGAAAGAATATGAAGAAGAGATGTATGATGAGTTTTACTATTTCTTAATAGAGTATGATATTTAATTTATTTATATTTAACATAATATGGCACCGTATAATAGTGAGTTAGTAAAAAAGGGTAGAGAGATTCTTTTTGACCAAGAAAGAGAGAGAGCATTTTCCATTTTAGATTGTTTCTTGATGGACTTAAATGCGAGCTTCAATAAAAGGTATCAGAAGGGTTTTAATTCTAGGAAAGAGTTTATTAATTTTATGGATGATTTGTTGTATCTAGAGTATGAGGATAAGAAAGAGTCTACTACAAATAAAGTAAAAGAACCAAAGGCTATTACTTGTAAACAAGAGTTTTATAAAATAATTAGAGAAGAGGGGGAGTTTAAAATTAAACAATTAGTTTTATTTACTGCTGGAGAACTTCGCAAATACTTTTCTTTTTTTGAATTAGACGAGATAAGCAGCTCGTTAAGGGTAGGGGGAGAAGAAGCAGGAGAGGAAGTACCAATTGAGAGAGTTTTTGACATCTTAGATGAGCAAGAAGCCAATTTATTAGGGTACGATTATGGGGGGTCTCATCCTCCAAAATACTATACTATTTTAGAGGCAGATATACCTAGAATAAATGCTGGTTTTATAGAGTATTTTGATGCAATAGAAGAGGAATAAGTAATCTATATATAATTTTAATATATTTTATAATATATGGCACCATATAATTGTGAAGTAAAAGAGGGGATGTGGTCAGAAGAGGATGCTAAAAAAGAACTTCTTCAAGGGTTTTTAAATATTGGCTCGAGGGTTTTAAAAGAGATGTATGAAGAAACGGATGTTTCTACATGTACAGAGACAGAACTTAGAAAAGAGATTGCAAATATAATAGAAAGACCTGTACAAATCTCTTTTAACAAAGACGATGGAAAAGGTTTCTATCAAATTACCTCTTTTCTAATTCCTATTTGTTTTGAAATTGTTGAAAGAGAACCAGGAGTCTATTGTCTAGAGCAGATGGTCTCAATCCCAATAGATGAATTTAAATACTTAGGTAAGCATGATATATGGTTTGCAAAATCATATGAAGGATATCCTGATGATTTTGCTCATGAAGAAGAGAAAGAAGAAGATATGTATGCACATTTAACATTGGATGGTGGGTTATGTACAAAAGATGAGAAGAACTATTATTTCCTTTTAGACCCTAAATTCGATAATGAGTCTCCAGCTATAAGGAAAATTCGTTACATCTTTGATTCAATAAAGAGAGAAGAAGAAGATATTCCTGATGAAGATTTTGATTAGTTATACTTATATTTAATATTTTATTTTTTTACATAATATGGCACCAGAAAATGAAAAGTATGTTCAAGATATCGAAAAAAGTATTGATGAGATAGGTAATAAATTCTCTATGGTAAGGGATACTATGGACGCTGGCTTTGCAAAGTTATTTAAAGATGGTGGATTCTCGGGACTTCAAGATTTCCTTGATTTCCAAAGTAGACCATTAAGTTATATGGGAGAGGGAATGGATTTGCTCTTAAGTCAGGAATTCTATACGGTAAATAATTTCGGTAAAAAAGACCATCTAACACTTACACAATTAGTAGGTATCCCCTTACCACAGTTTTCCTACCTAAGTGAGAGTGAAATGAAAACTATTGGTATAGAGGTAGTTAGTAATAGCGAAAAAGAGGAAATTAGTCCAGAGTATCTGTTTAACGTATTGGTTAACAATAGCAAGTATTCTCTAGCTTATGAGAATATAAATAATGGAAAGTACTGTATACATTTCTTACTTCAAGCAGATGTAGATAAAGGTGATAAGGGTTTTG
>DAINAD010000006.1:10981-14694 GCA_036733605.1 Patescibacteria group bacterium
TACTGTATACATTTCTTACTTCAAGCAGATGTAGATAAAGGTGATAAGGGTTTTGAATATGTTGAACGTTTACATATGTATGAAATAAATAAGAATAAGGAAGTATCAAAGGAAGGAAGTGTAAAATAGGTCTTTAAAGTGTAAAATAAAGTATGAGAATATTAGGTATAGACCCAGGATTAGCTATAGTAGGTTGGTCCATTGTAGATTTTGATAAGGGTGGTAAAGCTACCGCTATTGATTACGGAGCTATTACAACAGAAAAGAATCAGAGTGTAGGTAATAGGTTGTTAGAGATATATGATGATTTAAATCATATAGTTGAGGAGTTTAAACCTGATTACTGTGGTTTAGAGACCTTACTTTTTTACAATAATGCTAAAACCGCTATTGTTGTTGGAGAGGCTAGGGGAGTAGTACTACTCTGTTTAGAAAAGAGTAATATCCCTGTACATGAGTTTACTCCTTTACAAGTAAAAAGTAGTATCTCAGGATATGGAAAAGCTACTAAGTCACAAGTACAAGAGAATGTAAAAGTATATTTTAATTTAGATGAGATACCCAAACCTGATGATGTAGCAGATGCCCTAGCTCTAGCCATTGCCTGTTTTGATAGATTAAGAATGGATGAGTTAACTTAATATGGTAAGATGATTTAAGTATGATTTCATATATATCTGGTAAAGTATTTAAGAATAGTATGGGTAAACTCAATTACATTGAGATATTACTACCCTTGGGAATATCATATCGTGTATATGTTACCTCTCAATTTGAATTTAAAGAGATTGGAACTGAAATCTCCGTATATACAAGCTTTCAAGTAAGAGAAGAGAGTCAAACACTGTATGGCTTTAGCACAGAATTAGAGAGAGATTTCTTTGAAGAGTTACTTACAGTCTCTGGTATAGGTCCTAAGTCTGCTCTCTCAATACTTTCTACATACAGAATGGAAAGAGTAAAAGAGATAGTGTTAGAGGGGGATTCTAAATTACTTAGTAAAGTACCTGGTTTAGGTCTTAAGGGTGCTCAAAAAGTCATATTAGAGTTAAGAGGTAGGATAGATTTTAGTAAAGAGGATGATGTAAGTAAGAGTGATATTAGGTTAAAAGAATTAAAAGATGCTTTAAAGAGTTTAGGATTTAAGGGTAAGGATTTAGAAGAGAGTGTAGTAAAGGGGGGAGAGTTGCTTAAAAAAGAGAATATGGAGATAGAGGTACTAATTAAAAAAGTTTTAAGTCAGTAATATGATTAAATCTAGTAAAAAAACAGAAGAGAAAAATACTCTTAAAAACAGTAGGGTAGTGGTTAGTAATGAGATAGAGGAGGTAGAGGAAAAGATTAGGCCATCCAAATTAGATGAGATGATTGGTAGGGGGCAGGAAAAAAAGACTATTAAGATGATGATAGGGTCTGCTAAAAAGAGAGGTGAGGTAGTAGATCATATACTCTTTTACGGTCCTCCAGGGCTTGGTAAGACTACCTTTGCTCTTGCTATAGCAAATGAGATAGGGTCATCAATTAGGATTACCTCAGGGCCTGCTATAGAGAGACAGGGTGATTTAGCCGCTATACTTACCAACCTTAAGGAAAATGATATCCTTTTTATTGATGAAATACATCGTTTATCTCGTGTAGTTGAGGAAATTTTGTACCCAGCTATGGAGGATAGGGCATTGGATATTGTAATGGGTAAGGGTCCATCTGCAAAAACTATTAGACTTAATTTAGAACCTTTTACTTTAATAGGTGCTACTACACAAATAGGGAAGATTAGCTCCCCTATGAGAGATAGGTTTGGATTAATTCAAAGGTTGGATTTCTTTGGTAAAGAGGATATGGTAGAGATATTACAAAGAGCATGTAATCTATGGAGTATTGAGATAGAGCAAGAAGCATTAAATCAGCTTTCAATTGGCTCTAGAGGTACAGCAAGAGTTGGTTTAAGGTTACTGAGAAGAGTAAGAGATTTTGCACAGAGTAATAATAAAAATATTGTAGATAGTTATACTGTAAAAAGTACAATGGAATTACTAGGTATAGATGATATGGGATTAGAGGGTATAGATAGAGAGATACTTAAGGTAATATATAAGAACTTTGATGGGGGTCCTGTAGGTGTCTCTACATTAGCAGCAAGTATATCAGAAGAGATATCTACCGTATTAGATGTACATGAACCCTACCTTATGAAATGTGGATTAATAAAAAGAACATCTAGGGGGAGAGTTTTAACCTCAAAGGGTATAAAATATACAGAGGATATACTATGACAAATGAAAGAGTAGTAAATAAGAGAGAAGATTCTGTTAAAAGAGGTAAGTTAATAGCTCTTTCCTTTCTAATTGCTCTTTCAGTATTTGTACAAACAATAATGAAAATAGAGGACCAGAGTATTCTTAGGACGGTAATTACCTCATTGATATATTTAGTTATGACTTTCTTAGGCTTAATATGGGCATTTAATTTTCAAGTTAAGATTAGATCTTTACCCTTCCTTTTACATAGCTCTCTGTTTGTAATGTCCGAATATTTATTTATACAGTTATTCTTCGCCCAGAAGTTTAATCGTATATATGAGGGAATACTTCTCCTTATTCTTGTAGGTCTAATATTCGTGGGAACATATGTAAGCTTTTTAATGTCAAATGTCTTTAATGTAAATCTTTATAAAAGTATTCCCTTAGTACATGTAGGTAGGACTACTTCATACATTATTTCTACATTAACCATATTCTTTGTAATCTTTGGGTTACTCTCACTACAGTTACCTGTATATCTTCTTCTTCCCCTTATACTTACTATTGCTGTATTCCTTTCCTTTATACATTTAAAAAATCTTGGATATGAGGGTTTACTATTATCTAGAAAAACATTATTAGTATCTGTATTAGTATTCTTTATGTTTTTAGGATCTTTTTTAGCAGGTATAGTTCATGAGTTATCTGCTATTGTTCCTACAGTAGGGTACTTTGCTGGTGTAGGGATAGCAAATATAAAGGGTGATAAAACAATATTTAATTGGGAAATTATTCTATATACTTTCGCATTAATAGCAGTTATTTTACTAAATCTTTTTTTGAACGTTTTCGCATAGCTATTAGAAAGTAGGGGAGTAGGGCCCTATAGCAGTTTAAAGCCCATAGTTTCACACGTCTTATAGTAATTATCGTTGTGGATAACTTAGTGCTAATACATTATTTATATATGTACATATAAAAGTAGTTATACAGAAATTAAATTCAAAGTAAGAATTAATATGTACTTAGTAGTGGAGTACTATCCCCTATGTTGCAATATGTTATGATTTCGTATAATATATAACCGAGTATAATCATCCTTATATGCGGTCATATGTATATAAGAACTCAGAAGTGCTTATAACTAATGATTTTTATTAATTTAAGAATAGATAAAATAATGATATTTATTAATTTCTTTTTAAATTTATATTTCTCCCCATATTTCTTCATATCCCCTATATATCTCATACCTATGAGAAAAATTCTAAAGTCCCCTACTTTGATTTTAATTTTTTAAAAGCTTAGTATATATATATGAGAAAGAATCGATTAGAGAATATACCTAAATTGCCTGAGCAGGATAAGTATCTTTTGTACTTACAGAATAATGCTTACAGTTTTCAAACCATACTTAACTATGCACGAGATCTTTCAATATTTAGTGTATATTTACATTTTAATAATATTGAA
>DAINAD010000007.1:0-14150 GCA_036733605.1 Patescibacteria group bacterium
TTACAGTACTACTTAGCATAGATACAATCCACCTATCCATTACATTTTCGGGTACATATGTAGGTGTATATACCCAATTGTACTGTTCTTTGTAATTAAGGAAATATTTAATACTATTCCAATATGGTAAAAGTACTGTACCTGTAATCTCTTTTAAAAACTTCTCACTAAATATTACCTCTTCACCATTTACAATTGGAGAGCTCAAAAAGTACAACCTTAATGCGTCTGCTCCCATATCGTCTAATACAGTATTAACTTCGGTATAGTTACGCTTACTTTTAGACATCTTAGTACCATCTGGAGCTAGAGCCATACCATTTACAATTACATTTTTGAATGATTTTCTACCAAAAAGAGCTACACCTAGTACGTGTAATGTGTAAAACCATCCTCTTGTTTGATCTACACCCTCAGCTATAAATTCACCTGGATATTTACTCTCAAATTTCTCCTTGTTTTCAAATGGGTAATGTAACCTAGCAAAAGGCATAGAGCCAGAATCATACCAAACATCTATTACATCATTTACCCTACTCATCTGACCTCCACATTCACATTTATACTTAATCTCATCTACAAATGGCTTATGTGGATCCTTAAGTTCTACCCCACTTTTCTCTTTTACTTCAGCGAGTGAACCCATTACATCCTTCATATCACACTTGTCACAAACCCATACAGGTAGTGGTGTACCCCAATACCTATTCCTACTTAATGCCCAATCTCTTGCTTCCTCTAACCAGTTACCAAACCTTCCCTCTTTCATATGCTTTGGTACCCAATTAATATCTTTGTTTTCTTTTACTAACATATCTCTAATTGCTGTAACCTTTACATACCAACTCTTAATTGGTTTGTATATTAAAGGGGTATTAGTTCTCCAACACATAGGCATTTGATGTTCATAGTCGTAGTGAGAGAAGAGTAAATTCCTTTGCTCAAGGTCTTGCATAATATATTTGTTAGCCTTTTTGTAAAACATACCCTTAAACTCCGTAATCTCATCTTTCATATTCCCTTGATCATCTAGGTAATCAAACATCCCTATACCCATTTCTGTCATTAATATGAAATCTTCTTCACCATATGGTGCCTGATGTACTAAACCAGTACCATCTTCAAATGTAACATGCTCACCATGTACTACCCTAAAAGCTCCCTCTGAGCTTTTTTCGGAATAATATGGATACAGTGGTTCATACTCTTTTCCAATTAGTTCACTACCTTTGTATGTTTTACCTACCTTAAAGTCTTGCTTAAATATATTCTCTACTAAATCTTTAGCTACAATATATTTTTCATTCTTGTACTCTACCTCTACATATTCAAAATCTTTTCCAACAGCAACAAGTAAGTTACCAGGTAACGTCCATGGAGTAGTAGTCCATATTAAAAGAGATGTATTACTCTCTTTAAGTTTAAGCTTAACAACAACAGCAGGATCTACAATGGAAGTATATCCACCTAGTGCTACCTCTGAGTTAGAAAGTGTTGTACCTGCTCTAGTTGAGTAAGGTACTACTTTGTAACCCTCATAAAGTAAATCTTTCTTGTAAAGCTCCTTTAATGACCACCAAACACTCTCAATATACCAAGGGTCCATAGTGGCATACTCTTCATCACTGTTTACCCATCTACCCATTCTCTCTGTTAGTGCAAATATCTCCCCTTTATACTTCTTTACAGACTCTCTACACAAGTTATTAAATTTCTCTATACCAAACTTCTCAATATCCTCCTTCTGTTCAAAACCTAATTCCTTTTCTACCTCATACTCTACTGGTATACCCTGACAATCCCATCCTAAACTTCTCTCTACACGATATCCTTTCATAGTTTTGTATCTAGGTACTACATCCTTAATTACCATTGTAAGTGCATGACCGTAGTGTGGTTTGTTGTTAGAGGTAATTGGTCCATCGTAAAAGGTAAAAGATTTTTCACTAGATCTTTGTTCTATACTTTTTTCTAATATACCTTTCTCTTTCCAATATTTAAGAATCTCTTCCTCTGTTTTTGAAAAGGTAGGTATATATTGATTTTTAGATATCTGTATATCTTTCATATTGTAAGAATATATATATTAAACAAAAATCCCCTTGTAAGATATGATACCTGTTAATATCATTTCTTACAAAGGGACGTATATACGTGTTACCACCCTTATTTATAATTACATTACTGTAATTACCTTACAAACCACTATCATGGTTTAAGCTCTTTACGAAAGCTACTCGTTGGAGTCTACTAATCATATGATTTTCTTTCCACCACTCACCAGTGATATCTGGGTCTTTGTGTTAAACCCATTATACCAACCCTTACTTCTAAATACAAAAGTAAAATATATTTTGATATACTTAGGTATATATATCTAATATTAAAAATATAGTTAATATGGAAGAGTTTAATGGAGAGAAAGGTTTAGTAGAACATGCTGAAGATTTAGGTGGAGTAGTTAAGGATGTACAGATAGAGGTACCTGAGGAGCCAAAAGAGAAAGCAGACTTTCCTAAAGAAAATTTCATTGAGGAAGAGGTAGGTGGTAGAAAAGAGTATATTGGAGTAGATGGTACAAGATATGATGAATACGGTAATGTCATACTAAGAGGTAGTGATGATGATACAGAGAAATCTGAGTAATATTGATTTAGAGAGTATATACAAAAAAGGAAATATATATCCCCCTCGTGAGTTTCTTTTTAGGGCTTTAGAATTAACCCCTATTAAAACTGTTAAAGTAGTAATACTTGGTCAAGATCCATATCATGGGGAGGGTGAAGCAAACGGTTTAGCATTTTCTGTAAACAAGGGTATTAAGTTACCCCCATCACTAAGGAATATATACAAGGAATTAAATGAAGATTTAGGTATCCCTATTCCCAATCATGGGGATTTAGGTAATTGGGCTAAACAGGGAGTATTACTTTTAAACAGTGTCTTAACGGTTAAGAAGGATATACCCAGCTCTCATAGAAAGCTAGGTTGGCAGGAGTATACAGATTCAATTATTGAGGAGATTTCTAAGAGTAAAAACAACATTGTCTTTATCCTTTGGGGTAAATATGCACAAAGTAAAATACCTCTCATTGATTTATCCAAACACTTAGTAATATCTTCACCTCATCCTTCTCCATTCTCTGCAAGAAAAGGTTTTCTAGGTAGTAAACCCTTTAGTAAGTGTAATACATACTTAAAAGAGAAAGGGTTAAAAGAGATAGATTGGATGCTTTAAAAACATTAATACCCCATATATTGTATAATTAGGGTATGTCAGAAAAAGAATTAACAAAAGAGAAAGAGGTGTTCTTTACCTTTGATACAAAGGAAAGTGTATATGAAATTGTAATCCCCAATGAGGATGAAAATCTTTACGGGAGTATATTACATAAACAGGAAAGTGAAAAAGAAATTCTTTCAATAGAGGATTGGGTTACAAGATTTGTAAAACAGTTAGGATTTAAAGAAGAGGTTAAAACAGAAGATGTCCTTATTACAAGAGATAAAGAAGATGAATCTGTACTCTTTAATGGTCCTTTTGGATCACTTAAAATCTCTAGAGCTTGTAACCTTACCTATAACAGGATACCTATTTAATCTCTACTCCACCAAATATTACTCCACCTGTAATTTCTAATACTGGTGTATCTACCTTACTCTCTCCTACCTTAGGGTCCCATCCACCAAATACTGCTGAACCTCTTGTCTTAACTCTACAATTTTTGGGAACAAATATCTCTACTCCACCAAATGCACAATTAACATGTATCTTAGCCCCACCTTTTGCTATTTTAGCTTCCCTTAAATCTAACTGTAATCCACCAAAGGCTACATTAAATTCTCCACCCTTAAAATCTTGAGATTTAATTTTCCTATCTAAACCCCAGAATACAACAGTATCAGACATATACTCTTTTGAAGATGGACTCTCTTCAAGTTTCTTTTTACTCTCTCCTGTACCTAAAAGTATAGACATACCTATAGCTATTAATATTATTGGCCAAAGTACTGCAAAGAAATTCCAACTAAAAAGATTAGATGAAAGGAATGCAACACCTAAAAGTAAAAGTATTATTCCTGGTACATTATTCCTTTCAGTAAGAAATTTAGCACCTAAAAATATTAATATTAATGGCCAGAATTTCCATATACCACTCCATATCATTCTACTAAAAGAAGGAAATATGGATGCCTGTTCTAGTAGTAAAAGAATTCCAAAAAATATTACTATTACACCAAAAACAAATTTATTATTCATTTTCATTTTATATATATTTATTTAAATTAATAGTTAGTTTTCAAGACAAAGGAACCTACACCAACATTTACATTCATAGTTATCTTTATATCAGCATCTTTGTAATTAGCTGATGTGTATTTACCACTTCCAGTAGAGAAATCAGAGATGTCTTTCCCATCTATATTAATCTTACCTACACCTAAATCATACTCAAAGATATACCCTACTCTAGAAGGGATTGTAAGCTCCATTTTACCAGCACCAATATTAAAGAACATATCACCAGAAGGAATACTGTATTTACTAAATGTAACATCTAATTCACCAGCTCCTACTTTAGCATAGAAGTCATTCACAGGTAATGTTTGAAGATCTAATACGCCACTTCCTGCTCCCATATCTATATCAAATGTAGTAGGGATTTCTAACTGTCCTAATGTAATATCGTATGTAGATTCGTTAGGAAAGAGGTTAAAGCTCTTAGAAGAAGGAGATTTATACTCTAAGCTTAATATCCTATCCTTTTCACTCTTACTTAACTCTGACTCTTTATATATTCTTGGGTAGTTTTCTTTAACATATATGTAATCTTCAAGTTCACTATCCTCCAAAACATTCATTTTACCAGCACCTACATTTATCTTTAAATCTCTCTCCTCTATACCTGTAAACTCTTCAAATGAGACATTCATCTCACTATCTACATTATCCTTACTTAGATTAAACATACCTCCTCCTCCTTTTAATACCCAATCATTAACACTCTTTGGCATAAAGCTAATACCATTTGCAGTATATTGTATATATGCTGCTCCAAATACTCCCACAGTTAAAACAATTGTAAAAAGAATCTCTAATGTTTTAGCTATTACTGAATTACCAAGTATTATCTTTATACCAATTAGAATTATCATTACGGGCCAAAATCTAACTATATATTCCCATATACCCCATCCAACAAGACCTGTTGTATTTAGTAAAAAAAGGATACCTACAAGAACAAGAAATACTGCCCAAGAGTAATTCCTTTTGTTTTCCATTTTAAATATTAAATCAATTTATATATTACTTCTTACTATCTGATTTAACCTCACCTACAACCTTTTTAGCTTTCTCTTTTATCTCTTTAGCATTACTTGCCATTACCTCTTCAGAAGAAAGACCCATTGTTGATTTAGTAGGCATTACTATCCATAAAATTACATACAGTACTAATCCTGTACCACCATATACAACAATTAGTCCAAATATTAATCGTACTATTGTTGAATCTATACTAAAGTACTCTGCTAATCCTCCGCATACTCCCCCTATCATTTTATCTGTTTCAGATCTATACAATTTCTTTTCCATATTTAAAAATTTGTTTAACTTATATATACCCTTGTATTGTAATACAAAATAGAGAAAGATTAAATATATTTAGAAATATTTAGACACTCTAATATGTATTGTGATACAATTTCGAATATTGCAAATGAAAAAGAATTACATAACCATATCATTACTAGTTGTAGTTGTACTAATAGGAGGTACACTACTTCTAAGTAATCAAAATTTCCAAGTTAAGGGAGAAAACTCTTCTCAATATGTAACCATAGAGGAGGGTGTACAGATAATTAAGGTAATTGCTAATAGCCAAGGATATACTCCTAAGAGTGTAGAAGCAAAGGCAGGTATAAAGACAGTACTTAGAATGGAATCTCAAAATACATACGGCTGTGAAAGGTCATTTAGAATACCTAGTCTGGGTATAACAGAGCTATTACCCAGCCAGGGAACAGTTGATATATCTCTTGGTACATCCAAAAAGGGAGAGAGTATATTTGGTTCATGTAGTATGGGAATGTATACATTAAAGATAAGTTTTAATTAATACCATAATGGAAAAACAGAACTACTGTGTTCAGGGTATGCACTGTAAAACATGTGAGGTATATATAGAATCTCAATTTAAAGATATTAAGGGGGTCTCTGATATTAAAACAGATAGTGAAAAACAAACTCTCTCATTTACAGTAAGAGAGGGATTTAATAGTGAAAAGATTGTAGAAGAGATAAATAGAAGAATAAAGGATAGTGGATATAAAATAGATAAAAAGATTAAAAAGGAAAGTAGTGATAATAGTAATATACCTTTAGCATTTACAATAGCACTATTCATAATTTTTCTTTTTGCAGGGTTACAAAGGATAGGAATCGGAGAAAACCTTTTTTCAGCAGAGCTTACCTTACCAATGGTATTTGTACTTGGATTAATAGCATCGGTATCTTCATGTATGGCAGTAGTAGGTGCATTAGTACTTTCTTTTTCATCATTAATAGCTAAAAAGGAGCATTTTAAATCCTCTATGACAATATTTCATATATCTAGATTAATTTCATTCTTCATTCTAGGAGGTGTATTAGGTGTATTAGGTTCCTTAATACTTCTTACACCAGATATTCAATTAATAGTAAATATATTTCTCTTCATAGTAATGGTATTACTTTCACTAGATATGCTCAATATATTCCCCATATCCTCTATTACACTACCTAAAGGCATATCTCAAAGAATCTTTAATACAAAAAAAGTAGGATATATTTTTACTCCTGTACTCTTTGGATTAGCTACATTCTTCCTACCGTGTGGATTTACTCAATCTATGCAAATACAATCTATACTAGCTGGAGACTTCCTCCAAGGCGCTTTAACAATGTTAATGTTTGCATTAGGTACTTTACCTGTACTCATTGCTATTTCCTTTAGCTCTAAGATATTTACTAAGAGTAGTTGGAAAGATCTCTTCTTTAAGGTATCTGGTTTCTTAGTACTGTTCTTTGCCATATACAATCTGTATGGTGCTTTAGTAGCTAATGGTATAATTGAGCCAATAATATAGATATGCAAAGAGGTATATTAATATTAAATAAGGAGGAATTAAATCAACTTTTTACTGTCTTAGATATTTCTGTATTTACAGGTACCCAACTATTTGAGAAATTAAATAGTGCATCAGGTAGTATAGAACCTGAGGTAAGAATACTACTCTCAGAGGATGAATTAAAGAGCATTATCGATGAAATGGGTATGCCTTTTTCAAATAATCAGGTATTAAATAGTGCTTTGGAAAAAATTAATGCCCTTATGCTCAGTTTTAGGGATTAAATTGCCGGACATAGATTCGAACTATGATTAACGGTTCCAGAGACCGCCGTCCTACCATTAGACGATCCGGCAATAACCTGTAATTATACTACACCTACAATGTATTAATATACCCCTTAATCCTTTCTCTTACTCTACTCTCGCCCATTACTTGCATTACCTGATATAGATCTGGAGTTTGTTTTCTACCTGTAGTAGCTACTCTAAGTATCATAGCTACATCACCTACCTTACCTTTGTACTTTTTAGGATGTTTCTCATACTCTTTATAATCTGAACAGAATCCATTCTTCTCCCCTATCCTTTTTATCTTACTAAACCACTCTGTAGAATCATCTCCAAAGTAATATGTATCTACAAACTCATTTAAGATATTCTCCTGTGTTCCTTTATCCATATCTATCTCTTCTTTCTCACACTTATTAAACATATCATCAAAGAATATTTCAAACTGATTTGGTATATCAGACCATTTAACTAAATCTTTCCTAATCTTAAAACCCTCTCTCTCAATATTTAAAATATTTAAACAGTAATCTTTCTGATTTACTAATTTAGTATGTATATCAGTATTAAATTTCTCTGCCCATTCTAATACAAAATCATATACCTCCTGAGCACTCAAAGTAGATATATACTCTTTGGATATATCATTTAGTTTAGTGATATCAAAAAGAGCACCCGCCTTATTAAATTTCTCTAGCTTCAATTCAAAATCCAAAATATCCTTATCAGGATTTTGTACTCTCCAATCATAGAAGTTAGAGTTAGCAATATTAAGAAGGTAATCCTTAACAGCATTAATAGGATAACCATTCTCTACATAGTATGAGACTGCTGACTCTGGATCTTTCCTCTTACTTAGCTTTCTCTTACCCCCATTCTCAATCTTCATTAATGGGGATATATGACCATACTGTAGTTGCTCAAAACCTAAAGCATCAAAAATCTCCATATGTAATGGTTGAGAAGATAACCATTCATCACCTCTAAGTACAAAGGATATCCCCATCAAAGTATCATCTATTGGATGTGCAAAGTGATATGTAGGTAAACCATCTGATTTAAGTAGTACAGAATCCATATCATTTTCAGAAAGTGTAATACCTCCCTTAATCAAATCTTTTGTATTAATCTTGTTCTCAATATTACCCTTAGAGTACAACCTAATTACAAAAGGATTACCTAAATCTAACTCTTTTTTAATATCTTCTACCTTAGCATCTCTCCACTTAGCCCATTTACCAAAATATCCTGTTCTACAACCTGAATTAGTTTGTTCTTTTCTAATATCTTCTAACTCCTGTGTTGTACAAAAACATGGATATGCTAAACCCTTAGATACTAAATCCTTAGCAAATATTTTGTATATATCTTTTCTCTCACTCTGAATATATGGGCCATACTCTCCCTTACTCTCTTTCTCATTTACCATACCTTCATCAAATTGAATACCGAAATTTTGTAAACCTTCCACTATCTGTGTAATACCATCCTTAACCTCTCTCACCTTATCTGTATCCTCTATCCTTAATATGAATACTCCATTACTTCTTTTAGTAAGAATATATCCTACTAAACTGGTATATATATTCCCTATATGTATAAAGCCTGTGGGACTTGGAGCAAATCTTAATATTAATTCTCCCTGTTTAATATCTCTTTTTGGATATCTCTTGAGTATATCTTTAACACTTTCCTTAATATCAGGAAAGAGAAGTTGGGATATATCAATACTTTCTTGCTCTTTTGTCATTTAAAAGATTTGTGGTATAAAATTATGTTGATATAACATATGTACACTGTTATTATTATACCATGACATTAACTGAGGCTGCATTCTGGACTAAAAGATTTGGAGTAATATTTCTTGTTTTTTTGGCAATATCCTCAATAATCATATTGATAATCTTTAGACCAACAGATATAGATGTACCTCCAGAGTATCTACAGGGTAATTTCGCATGTACAGAAACTAAAGATGAGTTCTTAGAGAATACTCTCACTATTCCCTCTTTAGATGTTTCAACAGAATCAGAGATGGCTTTCAACTTACAAACTGAGACTGGTAAATATGAGAATTTACCTTCTGTTGTAAATGTATATAGATATACAGATTTAGGTCAGAGATTAAATTCACAAGCTGATGCAAAGGTATTAGCTAAAAAGATGGGATTTGATCCAGAGAAGATAGTAAGAAAAGGTACTACTGATTACATTTGGGTAAATAATAGTACACAAAAAAGTCTCCAAATATCCGCTAGAGATCTAAATTTCGTTCTAAAAACAGAGGTCTCTAAAATACGAAGTATAAGGAAGGAGGCAGATTTACCCTCTGAGGGAGAGGCTGTATCACTTGCTACTAATGCTTTAAGGTCTTTAGGAATATTAGATACTGAATATACAAAATTACATAAGGTATTCCTAATAGATATTAATCCTGATGGTTCATATTCTGAGGCTGATAGTTTAATAAATGCGGAATTAATAAGGGTAGATTTCCTTAAAAAAGTTCCACTCATTACAATACCTAGTAATATTGTTGGAGCAGAAGATATGGTTAAGACTTTGGAAAGGAAAGATATGACATATGAGATGGGTACACAGGTAGTAAATGATGAGAGAATAGATGTGTATAATTTTAGTACATTACTTACATATCAAAATCCTCTTAAATCGAATATCTCTGTATATGTAGGGCCAAGGGATAGAGATAGTGAGGTATTACAAGAAATATATCAAATAGAGTTTAAGACTTGGAGTTTAGAGGTAGAACAGTGTGGTACATATGAATTAATTACTCCATCTACAGCACTACAAAGAATTCAAAATGGAGAGGGTAGCTTAGTATTTCTAAATGTAAATAATGATGAGGTAGAGCAGTATATACCACAGAATGTAAAAGAATTTAATGTAATGGATATATATATAACCTACTATGAAGGATTATTTGAACAGCAATATCTACAACCTGTATATATGGTAGAGGGACAGGCAGTATTAGCAGATGGTACAGAGGCTGATTTCCATATATATTACCCCGCTATCAGTTATGAAACTTTAGGAGACAAGATAGAGTTAGAAAAAGCTCCTGTTAAAGAATCTGGAGGTTTTCTACCTTAATAATCCTCTACTATATCTTTCTAATTTAACAGTATCAGTAAACCTATCCTCAGATCCTAATACAATTGTCATTACACTTTTCCCATTTGGATATTCAAAATATCCAGCAAAACACTGTTTAGCTAAATCAGTAATACCTGTTTTAAAACCTTTGGAATATGGATTTACTCCATAGAGTTGATTTGTAGTAAATATTTTTTTACTAATTACTTCATCTCCACTACTCCAATTTACTGTATAACTACCTAAAGAGACCGTATCCACTATCTCTTTGTAGTTTTGTGCTCCTGATATTAACATTGCTACATCCCAAGCTGTAGAGAAATTGCCCTCTTGATCTATACCTGCAGGATTACTAAACTCCGAATCAAACATTCTTAATGACTGAGCTTTTGAATTCATAGCTTTTATAAAGCCTCCATACCCTTCCTTAGTATATGCATTCGCAAATATATATGCAGTATCATTGTAAGAGCTCATTATCATAGCTTTAAAAAGATTCTCTACCGATATCTTCTCTCCATTCTTTAACCCTAATTGCCAACTTAATCCCTCAGGTATATTCTCTCTACTTACCTCAATTACTTCATCTAAAGGAAATGTCTCCAACACCACTATAGCCGTAAGTATCTTTGTTAAACTCGCTATATATCTTCTTTCATGTATCTCTTTTTCAAAAAGAATATCTCCTGTTTGAGGATTAAATACTAATCCACTTAATGCCGATATTGAGATATCCGAAACCTCCTTCTCAATATTTTCCCTTACATCCGTCTGTTTTAGTTCAACTAGATATGTATCTTTGGGATATATACCTGTCTCAATATATTCACTCTTAGGTTTAACAAAAGAAAGTAAAAGAAGAGTAATGGAGATTACTACTAATGGAATAGAGATGAGGAGGGAGATTTTTAAAAATGATTTCTTTTGTTTTGTTTTCTTTTCTACCTCTCTTGCTTCTTTTGCTGCTTTGTATGCCTGTTTAAACAGTTTTTCATCATATCTTTCATCTGGGAGATTCTTCTTTTCAACCTTTTTCTCTTTGTTTGACATATCTGATATCTTACCATACGACAAAAGGTCTGTCCCACATCTGTCCCTCTTTACCCTGTAAAAAGACCGTTATGGCAGTATTTGGTACAACCTTTATGCGTTTTTTCGACCCAAAATACATACCTGTTTTTACCACCTTGTAGCTTCTAGCTAGGTACAAAGGTTGGATTTTTTGTTTTAAAACCTTCGGAATTTGTAAACAGTTCGTAATCTGAAAGGGGACAGATGTGGGACAGACCCTCTGTTGTTCTTTTTGTGGGATGTAATATATAATAACGGAATAATCTTTGTATTTTAAATATGGAAAGGACACTAGTATCTCAGCTTAAAGATAATATTGGTAAAACTGTTAGAATTAGAGGAAGAGTAGATACTCTTAGAGATCAGGGGAAGATAGTATTCCTAATCCTTCGAGATATTTCTGGTAAAGTTCAAACAGTAGCTTGGTCTGGTGGAGATAAACAGGTTTTCGATACTACAAAAGGTCTAGTTGCAGAGTCAGTAGTTGATATAACTGGATTAGTTAAAGAGGCAAAACAGGTTAAAAGTGGATATGAAGTAGAAATACAAAGTATAACGGTAGATTCACTCTCTAAAGCACCGCTTCCAATAGTAATAGAGCAACCATACTCTCACAATATCTCTAATCTAGATAAGAGATTAGATTATCGATGGGTAGATTTAAGATCTGAGAGAAACGCTTTAATGATGTCTGTTGCAACAGTAATGGGTGATGAACTAAGAGGTTACTGTGTTAAAAATAATTTTAGAGAAATACAAGCACCAAGGATAATTAGTGCTGCTAGCGAATCAGGAGCTAATGTATTTGAAGTAAAATATTTTGATAGAAAGGCATACCTTGCTCAATCTCCTCAATTTCATAAACAGATGGGTATAGCTGCGGACTTAGAAAGAGTATTTAATATGGGTCCTGTATTTAGAGCAGAAAAATCTTTTACAACAAGACACTTAACTGAATATACAAGTTTTGATGTAGAAATTGGATATATAGATTCATTTAGAGATGTGTGTAAGTTTGAGCAAGAAATGATTAAGTCTGTGCTAAAGAGTGTAAAAGAAAAGTATGGAGAAGATATTAAAAGAGTCTTTGAAATAGATATTAAGATACCCGAGGGTGATTTCCCATATGTTACTGTACAGCAAGCAAAAGAAAAATTAGCAAAAGCAGGTATACCTAGCAAAGATACCGGAGACTTCTCTCCAGAAGAAGAGAGAGCTTTAAGTGAGATAATGGAGAAAGAAACAGGTTGCGAATTCTTGTTTGTATATGAATATCCTCATAAAAGGAGAGTCTTTTACCATATGAAAGATGAGAGTAATCCAGAAATAGCATCAGGATTTGATTTGTTCTGGAAAGGTTTAGAGATTACAACTGGTGCACAAAGAGAGCATAGGTTAGAGAATCTAAAAGAGAATGTAAAAGAGAGAGGTCTAACAGAGGAATCTATGAAAGAGTACTTTGAATATTTTGAATATGGATGTCCTCCACATGGAGGGTTTGGTCTGGGTACAGAGAGATTACTTATGAAAATGCTTGGACTTGGTAGTATTCTAGAAGCAACATACTTACCTAATACACCAAATAGGTTGGGTAAATTAATAAATGTTGATAAAAAGTCTAAGTAGAGTATCTCCACTCTTTTACTAAAAATTGGATATCTTCATTACCATTCCATGAGTTAATACCTACTCCTCCTATTACATCTATTTTGTCATCTACAGAAATTTCTTGAGTATCCTGTTCACAATTAAACATTACCAGTGTAATTAAATCTATTCCATCTCCCTTACATATTAATTTCATATGATTACCTAGTTTACCCATTATCTGTTTTTTAAATACTATTAACTCTGTCATACCTATTAATGGTTTACTATTACCATATCCAAACGGTTTTAAGATATCTAATTCATATACTAGAGATTTAGATATGCTTTCACTACTAAGTAGTAAATCTATATTTAAATTCCTCACTAGCATTTCATCTGTAATTAACTTTCCTGCAATCTTATGTATACACTCACTAAACTCTTTCTCTTTACCACTTTTAATTGTAAAACCTGCAGCTAAGTCATGACCTCCATACCTTTCTAAATATTTATCACATTTAGACAAAGCGTTAGTAATATTAAAACCCTCAATACTTCTAGCAGAGCCCCTTATACCCTCCTCACCTCTTGTTGCTACTAGAATAGGTCTATGATACTTTTCATTAAGTTTACCTGCTATTAAACCCACTATACCCTCATGCCAATCATTACCAACTACGAAGAGTAATTTACTATCACTATCCCCTACTATCTCCATAGCTTCATCTAATCCACTTTGAGTCATATGCTGTCTTTGGAAATTAGTCTCATTTAATATCTCTGATATATTTTTACATACATCTTCTTTCTCACTTACCAAAAGTTTAACAGCATCAAGTGGAGAACCTATTCTTCCTGCAGCATTAATTCTAGGACCTAGAATGTATCCTAAGTGATAGCTATCTATATCTTTTTGCTCTATACCTGAAACCTTAATTAATTCATTTAGACCTACTCTACTACCTCTTT
>DAINAD010000008.1:0-14081 GCA_036733605.1 Patescibacteria group bacterium
CTTCCTCATATTTAAAAGGGCTAGTTAATTTAAATGCAATAGCATTATACAATATCTAGCCCTATTAGTCTATACTATGGGTTGTACCCCTGTAGGAAGACCTCAAGTATTTTGCCCTTACTTACCATCTCCTGTGCGTACTCTACTCCAATATATCTGTAGTGCCAACTCTCAAACTTATATCCCGTAGTTGGTTCGTATCCTTTTGGAAATGATATTACAAATCCATATTTATATGCGTTATTAACTAACCATTTACTAGCTTTAGTATTAGCAAAAGAGTCCCCGAGTGCATCCCCTATTTCACTACTACTAAAATCTATAGCAGTACCTAATTGATGCTGACTATGCCCTGGTCTTGCTGAGAAGGTATCTACATATGCTACATTATTATCATTTTTTTCTAACCAGTAGTTATATGTTGTTACCTGTGTCTGATATGATCTATATGCAGATACAATACTTATATCTATACCAGCACTCTTAATATCAGTAACCATTCTCTTTAGATCATTGATAAGGATATTTCTTAGGTAGTAATTCTCTCCCCTTCTAATACCTGAAGTACTTGCTTTAACTAAATCTTTAGGAGCGTATGTACTAGGTAGCTTATATGTCTTATTTACCAATACTAAAAGGTCATCTCCATTTCTTTTAACAGGAAATATTTCATCTGGATATTCCCACCAATTTTTAGTTGTATTACTATCGTCACCCATTTTTTCTTCCTCCTTTTTAATTATTTCTTCCTGAACCTTCTCTATTACAGAGCTATCTTTTGATTCCTTAAATACCCATTCTGACTTCTTTTCTAAATCTTGTGTATCTGTATTAATAAGCATATCCGCAGTTTTAGCAGGAAGAAAGAACATTAATATTAATACGAGGGTGTATAGTAAGGTTTTCTTCATAGGATATATTTTACAAGATTTTCAATTAGTTTACCCTGTTTGCATATCTAAATATTCTTACAGGAGAATTGAAATATTTACATGTATAGAGGATTAGGTCTGCAGTATAATCGGAAATATATGTACTTTCTTCAGAATCATATATTTCATATATATACTCTCTTTGGTTCCAATATATACTTACTCTATCCCCTTTAACTGTTTTCGGAAGGTTGTAAAAAGATATTTTGTTTCTAAACTCTGTACTCCAACTTGTATATCCAAATCTATGAGCAGCGAGTATTATTGGTAATTGATCTTTTTCAGGAGTACCGTAATCATTTACAATCCAAGTACCCTTAAGTAGTGCTTTTTTGTAATCCTTACTATCTGATATTGGGGAATTTACTTTAATAGTTGGTATTAATACAAAATATCCTTCTGGTAAATCAGGATTAAAGGGAGGTATATTACTCTCTTCTTTCTCCTGCTCTTCTACCTTTTCCTCTACAACCTCCTTTGCTATCTTTTCTACATCCTTATCTACTTCATCAGGATTAAGCCTATACCAGATATATGGAGAGGTTGGTATAGCGATTAGGATGATAGTAATGAGGATGAATCCAAAACCCATTACAGTATATGTATTAAGAAGTCTTTTAATCTTTTCCTGTCTATTCATATATATACACATTATCACATATATATATTTTTTAGAAAATATCTACATTAAAGGTATAACAGGGGGGGGTATAGTTTAAGATATACAAGTTTTAGATATTGGATAAAGGGTCAGGAAATATATATTTAGGTGTGTCAAAATATATTAATAAATTGTAATGGTTATATATATGGTAAGAAAAACAGATGATATACAACAATTAAAGATACTTTTAGAGATACAGTTTAAGAGTATTGAAAAACAGCTTAAAGAGTATGATAGAAATATTTTAAAAATATTACGAAAGCTTAATACTCAAAAGAAGTATTCTAATATGAATCAATACAGTGAGGATGTTGAGATTAAGGTAAGGTCATATATGGATGGAGATATGAGGGTGTGAATAGGTAGTGTGTTTGTACTAGGTCTGGTAAGAGATTTTGTCTGATATCAGACCTAGTATGTAGAGATTAGAAATGGAAAATGATTTTTAAAATGACAATCCCAATTGTTGATGCTAAAAACATTATTAATATAGTTTCTACTCCTTGCTTATCCTCTTTTGAAAGTGGCTTAATATCCTTCATTCTTTACCTCCTATCTGAGATATTTTAAGTATCAGGTTGATACCTAATTCTATCCCAGATATAAACACACTACCTATTTAGTATGTAAATGAATTGAAATCTTAATTACATACATTTGAAAAGAACCGCAGATTATACTGCGGTTCCTTAATATATACAATGGGAAGATATTTTACAGTATAGCCATAGTAGCTACTCTGTCATCTGTTCCAATATTCATAACCTTTACTCCACTAGTTTGTCTTCCTAATGTAGGTATAGCATCTATAGAGGATCTAATCACTTTAGATTTTTCAGATATTACCACTATCTCTGCTTTAGGATGATCTAATACTCTTGCTACAGCAACCTGACCTGTTTTTTTGGTAACTCTAAATGTAAATATACCTGTACCACCTCTTTTCTGTCTTGTATATTCAGTAAGTTTTGTCATCTTACCGTATCCATTTTCGGAAAGAGTAAACAGTCTATTCTCATTACTTCTTACAACTCCCATACCTACGATGAAGTCAGTATCAGACTTAAATTTCATTGCTGTTACACCCCTTGTACTCCTACCTAAAGGTCTTACATCTTTTTCTGTAAACCTAATAGATTTACCATCTCCAGTTATCAATATTACTTCATCCTCTCCTGTTGTTGGTTTTACCCATATTAATTCATCATTTACCTCTAGTTTAATAGCGGTTAAACCATTAGCTCTAATTTTAGAGAATTCATTTAAATCAGTCTTTTTAACTATTCCACCCTTAGTTACCATTAAGAAATATTTAAAGTCCGTTCTCTTAATTACTCCCTCACTCTCTTGTCCTTCCTGTATCTCTTCAGAACCCATTACACCACCCTTGGGATCTCTTGTTAATATGGATGTAATTATTTCATTCTGATCTAATTGAACAAGATTTATAAGGGGAATACCTTTTGCTGTTCTACCATACTCTGGTATTTCAAATATTCTTGTACTAAATACCCTGCCTTTATTAGTAAAGAGTAAGAGCTCATCATGGGTATTACACAAAAGTACGTGCTCTATGAAGTCTCCCTCTTTAGTATCCCCTCCTGATATACCCTTACCACCTCTCTTTTGAATTTGATATGTAGATGGTGGAACTCTCTTAACGTATCCAGAGTGAGTAATAGTAATGAGGGTCTCTTCCTGTGCTATTAAATCTTCCTCTGATATCTCATTTACCTTCCCCTTTACTACCCTACTCTTTCTCTTATCTGCATAGTTTTCTTTAATTTGTCCTAAATCATTACTAATTATCTCTAATATCCTATCTTGGTTATCAAGTACTGCATTGTACTCTATAATCTTTTCTTTAGTCTCTTTGTAATCATTCTCTAATTTCATTCTCTCTAATGCTGCTAATCTCCTTAACTGCATATCTAAGATTGCTTGAGCTTGTACTTCAGTAAACTTAAATTTATCCATTAAGTTTGTTTTGGCAGTTTCTTGAGTCTTAGAGGCTCTAATAGTGGCAATAACTTCATCTAAGAAATCTAATGCCTTTAACAAACCCTCTAATATATGTGCATGGTATCTAGCCTCTGCTAAATCATATTCATATCTTCGAATAGTTACTGTTAATCTGAATGAAAGGAAAAGCTCTAGCATTCTCTTTAAGGAAAGAGTGATAGGTTCTTGCTCTACTAATGCAATCATATTTGCATTAAAGGTCTTTTGCATTTCTGTATATTTAAACAGCTTGTTTAAAACTGTTTTAGGTTGTGCATCCTTTTTAAGAATAACTACAACTCTAATACCCTCTTTGTTTGATTCATCTCTAATATCTGCTATACCAGTAATTTTTTTATCTCTAACCAAATCAGCAATCTTTTCTATCATATATGCTTTGTTAACTTGGTAAGGGATTTCAGTTATTACAATCTGGTATCTACCATTTTGGCCCTCTACTATGGATGCTTGTGCTCTTTGTAAGATTTTACCCCTACCAGTAGCGTATGCATTTAATATCTCATCCCTATCATATATTGTTCCTCCTGTAGGAAAATCTGGTCCAGGTACTATCTCTATTAACTCTTCAGGTGTAATTTCTGATTTAAAATCTGGGTAAAGCACCTCTCCACTCTCCCCTATCCTATCTAATATCTTTTGAATATCTTTCTCATATTCTAAGGATTTAGTATCAACATAGTTTTCTACATATGTTTCTGGTTTAGAATTCAATGTTTGAGGTATTATTTCTTTAGACTCTTTTGCTTTCCTAAGTTCATTGTAAATTGCTACTCCTTCCCATCCGTTCTTTCTCTTTATCATCTCCTGTAGCGCATCTATTAGCTCTCCAAGATTATGAGGAGGTATTTGTGTTGCCATACCTACAGCAATACCTTGACTACCGTTTGCTAAAAGATTTGGGAAAAGTGCAGGTAATACAGTAGGTTCTAATCTAGTACCATCATAGTTAGGAAGGAAGGTTACTGTACCCTTGTACAAATCTTTTAAAAGCTCAGGAGTAATCTTACCCATTCTAGCTTCTGTGTATCTCATTGCTGCTGCTGGATCTCCATCTATTGAACCAAAGTTACCTTGCCCCTCTACTAAAAGATATCTAGTAGAGAATTCTTGTGCTAATTTTACTAATGTAGGATATACAACACTCTCACCGTGAGGATGGTAGTTACCAGAGGTATCTCCAGCTATCTTTGCACACTTTCTAAAGTGCGAAGATGGAGAAAGAGCTAAGTCATTCATAGCGACTAAGATTCTTCGCTGAGATGGCTTAAGACCATCCTTTACCTCAGGAAGAGCACGAGAGACGATAACTGACATAGAGTAATCTATGTAGTTGGATTTCATCTCATCTACAATTGAACGAGGTGTTAACTCACCAGGCTTAAATGTAAGATCAAAATCCAAATCATTATCCTCTTGTAGTACAGTCGATTCTACAGAATCTTTATTCTCTACCTCTATACTCTCTTCTGCTTTACTTATTACTTTTTTATCTATATCTGCCATTAGTATTAATTAGGTATTTTAATATGTGTTTTTCTCTTTAATATCTGTCTCTATCTCAGCCATTTTCTCTTGGTAGTTTGTTGATATATTCTTTAATTCATCAAAAGTTTCTCTTTCAACTTTATAATCTGTAGAGATTTCATCCATATTGGGAGAAACAGTAACCTCGGATAGTTGCTCTTCTTTTTCATACATATGTACTGTAACAACGTTCTCATCACTGTCTCTTTTCTCGAGAGATACCTTCCCAGCGGTAGTTTCTTCATCCATATGTTTTTTAATTTGTTTTAGTAATTCTGAAGCGCAAGGATCCTGTTCTAGCATATGTATTAGACTCTGATATGAATTTGGTAATTCAAAGTAAAATCTCGTTTTTGCTAATTTCCCAAGATTCTCTTTATATTCCTCTGAGTTTTTAATATCTTTTATTGTTTCTTCGAACATATTAATAATGTAAAAAATTAAACATCTAAATTAGCTCTCTTAGCATACTTTTGTATAAATCTTCTTCTAGGAGGTACCTCTGCACCCATTAGCATTTCAAAAACCTTTTCTGCTTCTTCTGCATCAGCTATATGTACCTGTTTAAGTGCTCTTGTTTCTGGATCCATTGTAGTATCCCAAAGCTGTTGAGGATTCATTTCTCCTAATCCTTTAAATCTATTAGCTACAGGAGCTTTACCCGCTGCTTTAGCTTTTTTAACAAACGCATCCTTCTCATTATCATTTAAGAAGTAATATTTCTTTTTCCCTATCTCTACCTTATGTAGTGGAGGTTGAGCAACATATATAAATCCACCATCTATTAAAGGTTTAAAGAATCTAAAAAGTAAGGTAAGTACTAAGGTAGTAATATGTAAACCATCTACATCAGCGTCACTCATAATGATGACTTTATGGTATCTCAACTTGCCTATATCTAATGTTGTTCCTATACCTACACCTAGTGCTGTAGTAATATCTTTAAACTCATTATTCCCTAATACCCTATCTACTCTATATTTATGTGTATTGATTATCTTACCTCTTAAAGGTAATACAGCCTGAGTATGCCTATCCCTACCCTGCTTAGCACTACCACCTGCAGAGTCTCCCTCTACAATGTAAAGCTCGGAATCAGCTGGGTTATTACTAATACAATCTGCTAGTTTACCAGGTAAGGTAGTACTTTCAAGTGCACTCTTTCTAATTACAGCATCTCTTGCAGCTTTAGCAGCGGCTTTTGCTTTGTAAGAAAGTATAGCTTTATCTATGATAGCTTTTGCCTCTTTAGGATGTTCATCAAAATATATGAGTAATTCATCTCTAATTACCTTAGCTACAGCATTTTTTACCTCAGGGTTATTTAACTTTATCTTAGTTTGACCCTCAAATTGAGGATTAGCAACCTTAACAGATATTACTGCTGTTAAACCCTCTCTAACATCATCTCCATTTAATGTTGTAGTTAATCCTTTAAGTAATTCAGATTTTTGGGCATAGGTATTAATAGCGCTAGTAAGAGCTGTTCTAAATCCTGAAAGATGTGTACCACCTTCTGGATTTATGATGTTATTGGTATAGCATTTTACATTCTCATCCATACTGTTTGTGTACTGTATGGCTGTCTCTACAATTATTTCATCCTGTTCTTTTTTAGTGTAGAAAGGTATAGGGTTGATTAATTTCTCATCTATGTTCATAAAGAGAACATATGATTTAATACCATCTTCAAAGTAAAGATCAAAAATCTTAGGAGGCTTACCCTGCTCTACTCTCTCATCCATTATTGAAATCTTTAACCCTGCAGTTAAGTAAGCATGTTGTCTACATTTTTTTACAATCTCTTTAAAATCAAAACTAGTCTCTGTAAAGATCTCATCATCAGGCATAAATCTATGCTCTGTACCATTAACCTCTCTTGTATTTCCTACTTTCTTTACAGGATATTGAGGAATACCTCTCCTATATTCTTGCTGATATTTCTCTTTCTCTCTTATAACGGTGGTTATCATCCATTCTGACAAAGCATTAGTACACTTCATACCTACACCGTGTAAACCACCTGATACTTTGTATGCACCCTCTTCAAATTTACCTCCAGCATGGAGATTAGTCATTACTGTTTCAAGAGTAGATACCTTTGTTTGAGCATGTATTTCAACAGGAATACCTCTTCCATTATCTTTAATAGAGATGGAACCATCCTTATACAAATTTACCCATATCCTATCACAGTATCCTGCTATAGCCTCATCTACTGAGTTATCTAATATTTCTGTAAAAATATGGTGTAACCCTTCCCTATCGGTAGAACCAATGTACATAGCAGGTCTTTTTCTTACTGCCTCTAACCCTTGTAAAACTTGAATATTGGATGCACCGTATTCACTTTTATTCTTAACCATTATGTATCATCTTTAAATTAGTCTGTAATATGTTGTATTCAAAGTCCAGGTATATTCTATATATTATAGGGGGAAATGTTAAGGGGCTAATTATCTTGTTAAATCAAGATAAAGGCTCTCTAACACCAATCTCCTATTACCATTGGCTTCTACTTTTTTCTTAGCATTTACTACTTTACCAATATCATCATAGATCTTTTTTACATCTACTCCCTCCCCTATTTTACTCTCTAAGCTCTTTTGAAGATGTAACTCTAAGTTTTTAAGTAAAAGTAGTGTATCATCTCTCTCTTTGGAAATACCCTCTATTCTCTCAAAAGCTTGTAAAAGGTCAAGCTCAAATATATTATCATACTCTAATTCTACTTCTCTTTCATCTTTTGTATATACCTTAAAACATCTTGAAAGGACAGTAGGTAAGAGGTTTTTTTCATTACTAGTAGTAAGTATATATGCAGTAGTATCTGTACTCTCTTCTAAAGTCTTTAGTAAAGAATTCTGTGCCTGTGGAGTTAATTTCTCCGAATTAAATATTACCCCTATTTGTACTTTTTCTTTAAAAGGGGTATACATCATCTCTTTTTGAAACTCTTTTACATCCTCTATACCTATACTCTTTATATTATTACTTAAAAGAATATGAATATCGGGGTTTTTCATACTAAATATATCCTCATTTATATCCCTCTGCCACAACCTATTTAGAAGAATTTTAAATCCCTCCTTTATATTTCCCTCATTATTTCCTACAATTAAGTATGTCATTATGATACATTTTACCATATATATGATGTAATTTGATTAAAAATATTAATGGAATTAGAGGTAAAAGAGTTGTTACAAGGAGATATTTTAGATACTTTTGTTAAGGATTCACCTTTGTCAAATTTCATGCAATCATGGAATTGGAGTGAGTACCAAAAAGAGGGTTTAGGGAGAAAAACTTTTAGATTAGGTTTCTATCAAGAAGAGAAACTAGTAGGAGTAGCTATATGCTATGAAATATCTCAAACATTTGGGAAATATATTTACTGCTCTAGAGGCCCTGTTTTAAAAGAGCTAGATCCCAACCTATATACCCAAGTTTTAAACTCCTTAAAGAGATATTTTGAAGGTAGGGAATATATCTTTCTTAAGATTGATCCAAGTATGGAGGAAAAGAATGAGGTATCTAATATCCCTCTCTCTCTAGGTTTTAAAAAATGTATTAACTATGTACAACCTGAAACACCATGGTTTACTGATTTAAAGGGGAATACAGAGGAGGAATTACTAGATTGGTGTAAAGAAAATGGTATGGGTAAAAACTACCCTACATATCTTCGTAAAGCAAGAAGAGCAGGTGTTACTGTAAGATTTTCTAAAGAGTTACCAGATTGGAAACTGTTTACTCACTTTCTTCACAATAGTGCTGATGTTAAAGATTTTGTAATTAATGATGCTGATTACTACCTTAAACAGTTAAGATATTTGGGAGGAAATGGAGAGATACGTTTAGCTATTGCAGATTATGAAAGAGAGCCTGTCGCTATGCTCATACTCTCTTTTTACGGTAAAGAGGTCTCATGTTTGTATAGCTGTCAAACAGGTATGCAAAAGAAAATTAGAGGAGCTATGCTACTAAGATGGGAGTGTATGTTACAAGCTCAGAGAGAGGAATTTGAGAAGTTTAACTCTTGGGAGGTACTCCCTGATGAGAAGTATGTACCTACAAATCCAAGATATGGGTATTCTAATTTTAAAAGAGGATTTGGTGGATATATTGTTAAGTATCAAAGAACAATGGATTATCCATTTGACAAGAAGAAATATTTCTTAGTAAGGCTTCTGGATATATATCGTAAAGTACGATATTACAGGGGTAGGTAAGGATATCATGGTTATAGGTCTATGACACATCTGCTCATACTGCTATCATATGATGTAAATTGTTTAACTGCCTTTTTGTTGTGGCCCAAGAAACACTGCTCACATATCTACAAAAACAGGGAATAATTAAGGAGATAGATGCTACCAAAGTACAGGTAGAAAGAACACGCTCCCCTAAAAGTGAAGAAACCATTATTAGGGAGATGGGTTTAGCTACTGAAGTAGATATTGCTAAAGGAAAATCTGTACTGTTTAGTATCCCATACGTTGATTTAAAAGAGGTCTCTATATCAGATAGCATTATCGCAGAGGTTCCAATTGATAACCTCAAAAAGTACAAAGTAGTACCTTTTGAAAGAGATAATGTGTCTGTTAAGTTAGCTATGCTTGACCCCTTTGATGTTCAAGCTACACAAGCTCTTCAAAGGAGATATCCACCCAATACAAGATTAATTGTATATATAACTACAGAAGATAGTATTAATCATGTTTTAGAGAGAAGGATGGGTGATGTAATGAGTACTGAGGTTACTGAAGCATTAGAAGATGTAGATGTACCAATACAAGAGATTAGTGAAGATCCAACCTTAATAGATAGTATTGATTTAAAGAATGCTCCTGTTGCTAGAATTGTTAACTCAATTATGCAGTATGCTGTTATCTCTAAAAGCTCTGATATCCATGTTGAACCAATGGAAACTAGATTAAGGGTTAGATTTAGAATACATGGTATTATGACAGAGAGGCTCTCTTTACCAAAGACTTTAGCACCAGCTGTTGTTTCTCGTTTAAAGATTATGTCTAACTTAAAAATAGATGAAAAAAGAGTACCTCAAGATGGTAGATTCCAAGTTAAGATTAAAAACAACAAGGTAGATATCCGTGTTTCCGTTATGCCCAATATTCATGGTGAAAAGGTTGTAATGCGTTTACTTGAATCCGATACCTCAGGTATTACTCTTGAGACTACTGGTTTAAGAGGAAATGCATACAAAATATTTTTAGATGCTTTAAGTGTAACTAACGGTATTGTACTTGTAACAGGTCCTACTGGTAGTGGTAAGACTAGAACATTAGCATCATCATTAATCAAGGTTAATGATCCAGGGGTTAATATAATATCGTTGGAAAATCCAGTTGAAATTAGAATACCCGGAGTAACTCAAGTACAAATTAATGCTGATGTAGGTTTGACATTTGCTAACGGTCTTAGATCTGTACTTAGACAAGACCCTGATATCGTAATGGTCGGAGAGATTAGAGATGAAGAGACAGCACAGCTGGCTGTACAGGCATCTCTTACTGGTCACTTGGTACTCTCTACCCTTCACACTAATAGTGCCCCTGCTGCTGTACCTAGACTTTTGGATATGGGTATAGAGTCTTACCTTCTTGCCTCTACACTTAGGGTAGTTGCTGCACAAAGGTTACCAAGAAGAATATGTACACACTGTATGGAGGCAGTACCTGCTACAACTGAGGCAATAGAGACTCTTACGAAGTCTTTGTCCGATATTAAAAACTTTGATATCATCCAATATACTAATAAGGTGATTGCTGGTAAAAAACAGAGAGCAGAGAAAGGATCTGCTGCACTTAAACCTCCAGAAATAGGACCAGATGGGAAGCCGATAATATATATATATAAAGGGGCGGGATGTGACAGATGCGGTGGTTTAGGGTATTCTGGAAGAGTAGGAATTTTTGAGGTATTGGACATAAATGAAAAAATTAGTAGAATGATTATGGAGAGTGTTACGTCCCAAGATATAGAGCAAGCAGGTAAGGAGAATGGTATGATTACAATGATACAGGATGGGTACTTAAAAGTACTTGAAGGATTAACAAGTATAGAAGAAGTACTCAGAGTGTCTAAAGAATAATTTTAGGATATAATGGTAAATAATGGATAACAATACTGCCCAGAATGGTACAATCCAATACCCTGATTTAACACAGAGTACTGGTAGTGTAACTACACCAAGTGGAGACACATCAACTTCTTCACCTCAACCAACACCAGCATCTGAAGAGAAAATACTTCAAGATTTAGCATCTCAGATACAGGCTATGAATACCCCTGCACCAGAGAATGAATCTAATGTAGTAGATGCACTTTCTGGAATACCAACATCCCCTACTCCCGCAGATGTATCACAAGCACCAGTAACACCAACAGTAGAAGGATCTGCAGTAACAAACCCAATACCAACACAGAATATTAAAGAGGATATGGCTGCACAACAAATGATTCAATCTGTAAATTCAGCAGCACCAACTCCAATACCACAGCAAACTATTCCAACTTTGACAAATATACAAGAAGCTACCCCTATTAATGATCCAAATGATTTAAATAAGGTGGAACCTGAAACAGAATTGAAAGGTGTTGTTGAGAACAAATTACAAGACATTATACCTGGAGAGAAAATACCTAAGGCATTAAAAAGAGAACCTAAAGAAGAGAGCCTTGCTAAGCCAATAGTGTTAGAAGAACAAGCCCCTACTACACCTAAAGCAAATACTCAGAAAATAGATGAACTACTTAGATATGCTATACAGCATAATGCTTCAGACTTACATCTTACAGTTGGATATCCTCCAATAATAAGAATAGATGGAGAATTAAGAGAGGTAAGTGATAGCATTATTACACCTCAGGAAGCAGAAGAACTAATACTTCCTTTACTTTCTGATGAGAAAAAAGAATTACTTGAGGTAAATAAAGAGATTGATTTCGCTCATTTCTATGACAGTGACTATTCAGGAAGGTTTAGAATCAATGTATATCATACAATGAAAAATCTTGCTGCTGCATTGAGATTGATACCTTCTAAGATTAGATCTATAGATGAGTTAATGTTACCCTCAATATATCATCAGTTCTCTCAGCTTAAACAGGGTTTCATTCTAATAACAGGACCTACAGGACACGGTAAGAGTACTACCTTAGCTGCAATATTAGAGGAGATTAATAATTCCAGATTTTCGCATATAATAACTATTGAAGACCCAATTGAGTATGTATTTGATGGTAAGAAATCCTTAATAGATCAAAGAGAGATGAATGAAGATACACACTCATGGCCAATTGCTCTTAGAAGTGCTCTAAGACAAGACCCAGATGTAATACTTGTTGGTGAAATGAGAGACTATGAAACCATTGCTTCAGCTATCACCTTAGCTGAAACAGGACACTTAGTATTTGCTACACTACATACCAATAGTGCAGCACAAACAGTAGATAGAATCATAGACGTATTCCCTGAAAATCAACAAGCACAGATTAGATTACAGCTTTCAAATATATTAGAAGCTATTGTAGCTCAGAGATTAATACCTTTAGACAAGGGTGGAAGAAGAGCTGTTACTGAAATTATGATTGCAAATCCAGCTATTAGAAACTTAATTAGAGAGGCAAAAACACATCAAATTGATAATGTAATTAGAACTAGCTCTGATATCGGTATGGTACCTTTGGAGAAGTCCTTGGTAGCACTTGTAAGAGAAGGAGTTATTTCTGTACAAAAAGCTCAGGAGTATGCAGTATTTCCTGAGGAAGTATTAAGATTACTTAAGAGTTAAAAATGCCAAAATATATATATTCGGCTAGAGATAGCAAAGGAAAAGAAGTTAAGGGTAAGTTAGAAGCAAGAGATCCACAAGCAATGGCTGAGATATTGCAAGATAGAGGGTTGGTGGTTGTAAATATTAAAGAACAGATGGCAATTGATTTTGAAGAGCTTGGGCAGATAAATATTGGTGGTATACCAATGAAAGAAAAAGTTGTCTTTATGAGACAGCTTGCTACTATGGTTGGAGCAGGTCTTCCTCTTACAAGAGGATTACAAATTATGGAACAACAGGTAGCTAACCCTATGTTTAAGAAAGTAATTACACAGGTTAAAAGCTCAGTAGAAGCAGGTAAATCATTAGCAGAATCTTTTAGAAGAGCAGATGAGGTATTTGATGAGGTTACTATTAACCTTATTGATGCTGGTGAATCTAGTGGTAATTTAGATGTGATATTAAATAAGTTAGCTATTGAGTTAGAAGAAAGTAAAAAGTTAGGAGATAAGCTTAAGTCTGCATTAACATACCCTTCTATTCTTCTTGTAGTTATTGTTGCTGTAGTTTTGCTTATGATGTTTGTACTTGTACCTTCTATGAAAGATATATATGGAGAGTTTGGTGCAGAATTACCATGGATTACCCAATTCCTCATTGATATGAGTTCCTTCTTTGTTAAATTCTGGTGGGCTCTTTTAATAGTGATACTTTCATTAGTAATAGGGTATAAGGTATGGATTGATACACCTAAGGGTAAAAGAAATAGAGATAAGATACTTCTTAAGACTCCTATTTTGGGAATGATGATTAGTAAGATTCAGTTAGCTCAATTTACCAGACTATTAGGTTTACTTCTTTCTAGTGGTTTATCCATTATGAGAGCTTTAGAGCTCTCTGCTATGTCACTAAGCAATGAAATGTTTAAAGAGGTAATACTAGCTTCTAGAGATGAAGTAGAGAAAGGTGGGTCGTTAGCAATCCCAATAGCTAGGAGTGAATACTACCCTCTTTTAGTTAGTAGTATGATTGCTGTTGGTGAAGAGACCGGAGAGTTGGATAATGTATTAGCTAAAGTAGCAGAGTATTACAAAGATGAGGTAGATGTAGCTACTGCTAATATGTCAGCTACCTTAG